>NZ_FNWP01000029.1:0-68907 GCF_900108435.1 Methylobacterium sp. 275MFSha3.1
CAGCCAGTACATGGCGGACGCCTTCCAGGCGGAGCTCGCGTTCCTGGGCATCGCGAGCTCGCCCGCCTTCGTGCGCGCCCCGGAGGGGAATGGCTGCGCCGAGCGCTTCATCCGCACCCTCAAGGAGAACCTGTTGTGGGTCGAGCACTTCGAGACGGTCGAGGATCTGCGACACGCGCTGCTGGCGTTCCGGGATCTCTACAATGAGACGTGGCTGATCGAGCGACACGGGTTCCGGCCACCGGCCGATATCCGCGCCGCGCAGCTTCCACCCGCGGCCATCGCCGCGTAGGCTTCAGGTCGGTGTCTCACAATCCGCAGGCGGTACATATCGACCCAACCCAGCCGCCCGTATTGCCGTCGTCGCTTCGCCAAAGCGGCCGTCCAGTGACTTTGGTTCAAGGCGGCTTAAAAGAGATTTCGCACCTTGGGTTGAGCGCGCCAGAATAGGGGGTACGCTGGGTTGATCACTGGCCACGACATCGGGCGCCAGCGGCAGAGAGGCCATCGTGCTCCCGCCTGACAAGCTATGGAACGCGTCTCATGTCTCAACCTCAGTCATCGCTATACGTCGTCACTGCCAAGACGCGCGAAGGTGTCATCCAGCAGACCCGCGTGAGGGCAGCGAGCGCAGTCGTCCTTGCCCGTTCTTGGATGGCCGCGGGCCACACTGACGTGCGGATCTCGGATCCGATTGGAAAGCCCATCCACCCCGAAGGATACCGCCGAGCCATCTTGGGCGGCAGCAGGCCCTACTGCTAGCCCAAGTCGTTCAACTACCTGGGCAAGCCGCCGTGGCAGCCATGTCAGGTTCGGCGCCAACGCCACTCATAAGCGGACCAGCGTAAATCCACCCCGACCGGACGGCCCGCTACCGACCCATGCCGGCCGTCCCAACAGCCGTCGGCGCGTCTCGAAAGCGGCCGTCCATAAACCTTGGCACGGGACTGCAGGCAACCCTTCCACATGGCTACCAAGCGCGAGACTTCGCTTTCTGGCAGCCTATAGCCAGCAACTATGCGTTAGTCAGTTGCGTGCAATCAATCTGTGCAAAGACGCGTCTGATGCGTCAAGGGCGTCAGCGGAAAGGCTCCGACTGGACCCAGCCTGGAGGCTCGCAATGCTCTTTCTCTCCAGCCGAGATACGTCCGCCAAGCTCGACGCGCTCGACCGCTCGCAAGCGGTCATCGAGTTCGCGCTCGATGGCACGATCCTGACAGCGAACCGCAACTTCCTGAGCACGGTCGGCTACTCGCTCGCCGAGATCCAGGGCGGGCACCACGGCATGTTTGTCGATCCGACGGAACGGGAGGGTGCAACTTACCGCGAGTTCTGGGCCGCCCTCGCCCGTGGCGAATTCAAGGCGGCCGAGTTCAAGCGCGTCGCAAAGGGCGGGCGCGAGATCTGGTTGCAGGCGACTTACAATCCGGTGCTCGATCGGGCTGGCAGAACCAGTAAGGTGATCAAATTCGCGAGCGACATCACGGACCAGAAGCGTCGGACCCTCGACCTCCAGGGCAAATTCGCTGCCCTCGACCGCTCGCGTGCGGTCATGGAGTTCGATCTCGACGGGATCATCCGCGATGCCAACCAGAACTTTCTCGACATCGTCGGTTACACGCTGAACGAGATCGTCGGCCAGCATCACAGTCTGTTCGTCGATCCGGCCGAGCGCCAGAGCGCCGCCTATCGCACCTTCTGGGAGGCGCTGGCGCAGGGTGAGTTTCAGCGGGCGGAGTTCAAGCGCTTCGCCAAGGGCGGACGCGAGGTCTGGCTGCAGGCGATCTACAACCCGATCCTCGACGCGGAGGGCAAGCCGTTCAAGGTGGTCGAGTTCGCGAACGACGTCACGGCCGAGAAGCTGCACATGGCCGACATCCTGGGCCAGGTCGCCGCGATCAACCGCTCGCAGGGCGTGATCCATTTCGACCTTAACGGGACCGTACTCGATGCCAACGAGAACTTCCTCGCCGCGATCGGATACCGTCTGGATGAGATCCAGGGTCGGCACCACCGCATGTTCGTCGCTCCGGGCTACGCCGAGACGCTTGAATACCGGCAATTCTGGGAGAGCCTGCGGGCGGGCGCGTACCGGTCCGACGTGTTCAAGCGCGTGGCTAAAGGCGGCCGGGAGGTCTGGATCCAGGCGAGCTACAACCCGATCCTCGACATGAACGGCCGGCCGTTCAAGGTCGTGAAGTACGCCACCGACATCACGGCCAAGATGGCCGCTCAGATCAGCGCCAGCGGAGCCGCGGGGCAGACCCTGTCGAGCGTGCAGAACGCGGCTGCCGCAGCTGAGGAGCTGAGTGCCTCGCTCGGTGAGATCTCGCAGAACCTCGTTCACTCGCGCGCGGAGGTGGATGCCATCCACGAGCGCGCCCAAGCAGCCGATCAGTCGACCGAGCAGCTGAATGCGGCGACCGCCTCGATGAACGGCGTTGTTCAGCTAATCCAGGGCGTCGGTGAGCAGATCAACCTGCTGGCTCTGAACGCCACGATCGAGGCGGCGCGCGCCGGGGAAGCGGGTCGCGGGTTCGCGGTGGTCGCCGGCGAGGTGAAGAGCTTGTCAACCCAGGTCACCCGGGCGACGAGCCGGATCGCCCAAGACATTCAGTCGATGCAAGGCATTGCAGGAGACGTGGTGTCATCGCTTGGCGGCATCGCTCGCTCGATCACCTCGGTGCGCGAAGCGGTCTCGGGCGTCACCTCGGCGGTCGAGCAACAGGCCGCGGCGACGCGCGAGATCTCGGCGGCCATGCAGGTCGCCTCGGAAGGCGTGTCGAACATCGACCAGAACCTGCACGCGCTGGTGGGCTAAAGCATAGACTCAGGAGGTCGGCTGTTGACGGGCTGCTGTCAGCAGCCTGAAAGCTGACGCTTCAAAGGCCAACATTGGGTCAGGAAGGGTGGGGCAGCTACGTCCGCTTCGACGCCTTTCTGCTCTTAAGCGGACTGGCTGCAATCCACCCTGAGCGGCCGACCCGCTACCGACCCATTCCGGCCGCAGCCACAGCCGTCCGCATTTCTCGAAAGCGGTCATAGACAGAACGCGGTTCAAGGTCGGCTCGGGATAGTCAGCGAGCCTCTGCGAGGCTGAACGCCGAGGCCAGCTCCGGTCAATGGAGGCGCAAAGCGGGCGGCGCGGCTCCGCCGGGCGCGTCATGCATGCTTTACTTAACGACCTTTCCGCCAAGACGTTCGTAGTAGCGTCGACAGGACTCGTTTTGCTTGATCTCTTAACCGGGGCTCAAGCCTTGCCATGCGCTGATTGGCCATGGCGTTCGCCCACAATGCCCCGCCTCCACCAGCTTGGCGCTTCGTTTCCTGGCTGACCACCTCGCCACTGCAGGTTCCTCCGGACGTACTCCGGGTCTTGCGGAGGCGCCTTGTCGTGGGGACTGCCCCCCTTTGCGTGGCTGCCGTCGTCGGTGCCGCGCTGGCTAGTCTCGCCGTCCTGCGTGTTCCCACGCTGATGATGCTCTCTTGGCTGTGCGCCGACCTGGCACTCACCTTCGTGCGCCTCATCAGCATGTTGGTGATGAGGCGCGCCCTTCGCGGCCCGGCTCAACCATCAGACGGCGGGTTCCCGCTTACGGACCTTTACGTACTCAGCTCCATGCTGTGGTGCGCCCAGATCGGCTGCGGGGTTGGCTTATGTATGGCCTCGGCCGATCCGGTGCTGGTGCCGTTCGCCTGCCTTGCGACAACGGGATTTGTGGGAGGTCTAGCAGCCCGCAATCCTGGTGCACCGCGGATGACCGTGGTCCAGATGATCAGCGTGGTTGTGCCTTTCACGATCGGCGCGGTACTGAGCGGCCAACCCTGGCTCCTGGCCCTCTGCGGGCTGGCGCCGCTCTACCTCGTGGCTGTCGCGGCCGTGAACCGGCGCTTGCACACCGACTATGTAGCGCTGCTGCGTGCCGAGCTGGCGCTGCGCCATCAAGCCTTTCACTGCGGGCTCACCGGGCTGCCCAACCGCACCTTCCTCAATCAAGCCCTGGGATCCGCACTCGAGGGTACGGAGGGTGAGGAAGAGCATGCGGTCACACTGCTCTACCTTGACCTGGACGGCTTCAAGAGCGTGAACGACACCTACGGCCACGCTGCTGGCGACCTCCTTTTGCAGCTGGTGGCGCGCCGGCTGAAGGACGTAGTCATGGCCACCGACATTGTTGCCCGTATTGGCGGCGACGAGTTTGCCGTACTGTTGTCAGGGCCCCGAGCTGCATCCGCTGAGGTGATAGCCAGCATGATCATCTCGGCTGTGGGGCTGCCCTATGACCTCAGCCAAGGCACGTTGGTCCGGATCGGGGTGAGCGTCGGGATTGCAGAACGGGATCTAGATGCCTCCGACAGCCAGGCGCTCCTCGCTAGCGCGGATCGCGCCCTGTATGCCGCCAAAAAGCAGGGCAAGGGTACCTTTTATCGCGCGCCCCCCGCCAGGAATGATGGCGACCGCATATCGAAGCACATCAGCGCATAAACTTGTTGAATGCTGAGCATAAACACGACCAACTGGACGGCTTGGTTGCTGCTGTGGCGGCATTTCCGGGCATAGCCTAATGCGGCTACTCCGCTTCGAAGGAATGGTGTCGAAAAGGCGGACGGTACCCTATCGACCCGTTGCAGTCGTCCAGAGAGCCGTCCGGATTTCCTGAAAGCGGTCCTAGAGGGTATCGCGAACCTGAGGGTGCGCCAGTCTTGGCTGGATGACCGCCCGTCGCGCCTACCCATCTGACATCAACGATGAAGAGCGGACGCTGATCGCGCCTTACCTGACGCTCCTGCCCACGGCGGCCGCTGAGCGCGAGCACAGCATGCGCGACGTGTTCAGCGGGCTTTGCTACTTGGCGCGCAACGCCATGGCGCGGGCGATTTCCGGCAATTGTTCAGAACGGGATGTCGCGGACCTCACTCGGTTGATGCGTCGTTTCGCCGATGCTGTGCAGACTGATCCTGCCGAGCAGGGCTGACGTTCTTTCCCGAAACATCGTCGTTTTCGGAAGGCAACGCCGGGCGAGTTTGCGCACCGCTCAGGCCCAGCGCATGGAAGGATGCCTTTAGGATCTGCAGGATGAATTACCCTGCTCGGCTCTGATCCACGTGCAAGGCGAAGCCGGACACGCCAGGGTCGCCCAGTTCTGGCCGCAACTCCAGGCTGGGAACCTGGTAGTCGCCACCGTTCTGCATCCTGTAGGGGATGGGCGCAGTGATTTCGATGGTCCGCATTCTTTCCTTCAACTGATCTGCCACCCGCTGAAAGCCGGCCTCGTCCATCCGGTCCACGCGGTAGGCCACGAAGGACGGCAGGACGGTGTAGCCGGGATAGTAAAGGATGCCGTGATTGATTGGGAACAGGATGTCCTCGATTGGACCGTTTACGCCGCGCGGGGCGTAGTGCGTCGCCCACCCGCCGACCGTGACGATCAGCATCGCGCGCTTGCCGGCCAGCGTGCCTTCGCCGAAGCGGTCGCCCCAATGCGTGTCGCTCCGTTCGCCGACGCCGTAGGCGAACCCGAACGCGTAGACCCGGTCCACCCACCCCTTGAGAATGGCCGGCATGTGGTACCACCACAACGGGAACTGCAGAATTAGCATATCGGCCCAGAGCAGCTTTTCCTGCTCGGCCTTCACGTCCTCCGTCAGCGCCCCGGCGGTGAACGCCCGACCTGACGCTTCGGCCACCCGGAGCCGCTCGCCTTCCACCATCTCGGGGAAGTCCGCGCGGTCAACGCTCGCCTTCCATCCCTCAGCGTAGAGGTCGCTGACGCGGACCTCATGCCCCTGCGCTTCCAACTCGGCCACGGCGACGTCGCGCAGCGCGCCGTTCAGGGAATGGCGTTCCGGGTGGGCGAATACGAGAAGAACCTTCATGGTTCAATGCTCCTGCTGGATGCGTTGATCAAAACTCGACGACGATCTTGCCGAAGTGGCCCCCAGTCTCCTGGAGCCGGAAGGCATCGGCGAGTTCGGCGAGCGGGAAGGAGCGGTCGATCACCGGATGTCCGCGGACGGCGTCGATGCCGCGGATCAGGTCAGTCTGATGACGTCGGCTGCCGACGATGAGACCCTGGAGGCGCTGCTGCCGGGCCATGAGCATGGCCGTCGGCACGGCGCCCGCCCGCCCGGTCAGCACGCCGATCAGCGAGATGTGGCCGCCCACGCGCGCGGCCTTGATCGATTGCGTCAGGGTGCCCGGGCCGCCGACCTCCACGACATGATCCACGCCGGTGCCGCCCGTCAGCTCCCGCACCCGTTCGCCCCATTCTCGGTTCTGACGGTAGTTGATGCCGTGGGCAGCGCCCATCGTGCGAAGCCGCTCCAGCTTCTCGTCGGAGGAGGAGGTCGCGATCACCGTGGCCCCCATGGCTCGCGCGATCTGCAACGCGAAGATCGACACGCCGCCCGTGCCGAGCACCAGCACGCTGTCCCCGACTTTGAGACCGCCGTTGACCACCAGGGCGCGCCAAGCGGTCACCCCGGCCGTGGTCAGGGTCGCCGCAGCGGCGTGGCTCCAGCCGACCGGCGCGCGCGTGAAGGACGTGGCTGGCGCCACCACGACCTCCCGAGCAAAGCCGTCGAGCCCTTGCTGCGGATGTGCCTGGATAGCCTTCATGCGGGTGCTCCTCGGCTGCGCGAGGGCAGCCATTGCAGGACGGTCGCGATCGCCGAGACGATCAGGACGGCGCCGAGATAAGCCTGGGTCGTGCCCAGGAAGCCGGTCAGCGGAACGGCGAAGCCGGCGGCGATGGGCGGGACGCTCAAGGACAGGTAGGTGACCAGAAAGATCGCCGCGAAGAGTTCGGCACGCTCGTGCACAGGGGTGAGCGGCACGAGCGATTGGATAAGGCCGCTGAACGATGCGCCTAGCCCGGCGCCGGCGACCGCACCGCCGACGAAGAACAGCGCCAACGCTCCAGTGCCGATCGACACGAGCAAGAGGCCAACCCCGGCCGTCACCGCCGCCATGCCCACGACGGCCATGCGCCCGGGCGGCAGCCCGCGCATCATCAGCGGCGACACGGCGCCAGCGCCACACAGCACGGCGACGGTGGCGCCGTTCAGCAATCCGCTACTGACGCCGAAGACAGTGCGCAACAGCGACGGCCCAAGCGCGCTGACGAAGCCGCCCAGCGCCCAGATCGACAGGAGCAACGGCAGCCCGCGCGTGAAGCCGTCGCGCGCCGAACGGGCAACATGCACGCTCGGCACCATGGAACGAAGCAGGCCGGGCACCGGGCTTGCCGTCTCGGGAATAAGCAGAACAATCGACGCACCCAGGCAGAACAGCCCCCCGAGCAAGCCGAACGCCCAGATCTCCGCCTTGTCCGTCACGCCGAGCAGCGCGCCGGTAACGAAGGCGCCCGTCGCCAGCCCCGCGAGCGGCGAGATGCTGGTAAACAGGCTGCCAAGGGCTCTGCGGGCCGGCGGCGCCGCCTCGATCACCGCGGCCGACAGGGCGCCGTTGACCACGCCCATGGATATGCCCTGGGCGATCCGGGCGGCCAGCAATCCGCCGATGCCGTCTGCCGTCAGAAAAAGCGCTATGGACACGACCTGGATGACCAGCGCCGCAACGATCACCGGCTTCCGTCCCAGGTGGTCGGAGAGCGACCCGGCCACGAGCAGCGTCACTAGCAGCACCAGGGAGTAAATGCTGAACGCGACCGTCAGCATGCCCGGTGAGAAACCCCAACGCTCCTGGAACACGACAAACAAGGGCGACGGCACGCTGCTCGACACGAAGAACAGGAACAGGATGGCCGCGAGCAGCGGGAACGCGATCGAGGAGGGGCGATGCGGTTGGAGGGCGAGGGCTTCCGGCAAACTGCTATCCGCGTCGTCGATGGAGGCTCCCGGAACTGAAGCCCGCTCGGCATATCGCGCGGCGCGTCGCAGTGTTGAAATCAAACCTTCTGCCTGTTGTTATCGAGCGCATGGATACCAAGAACCTCGATCTCGGCCTGCTCGTCACGCTCGAAGCCCTGCTGGCGGAAAGGAACGTCACGCGTGCCGCCCGGCGCCTGAATCTGAGCCAACCCGCCTTGTCCGCCCGGTTGGCGCGGCTTCGCGAGGCTTTCGGCGATCCCCTCCTCATTCCGGCACAGCGCGGAATGGTCCTGACCCAGCGCGCCGTCGAGCTTCGACAACCGTTGCATGAAGCACTGGAGGGTGTCCGCAGGGTCGTGGCAGATGGAGCACCGTTCGACCCGGCGACTATGCAGGCCACCCTGGTGATCGCCGCGACCGACTACCAGCAGTATGCGCTGCTCACCCGCTTCTCGGTCGCGCTCAGGACCGAGGCGCCCAGGGTCCGCATCGCCTGGCGTGCCCTGGACGTGCTGGCGCTCGCCACGCAGTTGGAGCGCGGCGAGGTCGACCTGGCCTTGGCATCTTCAGACCATGCACCGGCGGCCATGCGCCAGCGTCAGCTCTATTGTGAGGATTACACGGTGATCGCCCGGCAGGGACACCCGACCGTACAGGGATATGTCAGCATGGACGTGTTCTGTACTTTGGAGCACGTTGTGGTGTCTCCCCAAGGCGGCGGGTTCTCGGGACCTACCGATGCGGCACTAGAGGCCGTCGGCCGCCGCCGCACCGTAGCCCTGTCCACGTCGGGGTTCCTGATCGTGCCGGAGGTCGTGTCACGGTCCGACATGATTGCTTTGGTCCCACGGCGGATCGCCGATGGCTGGTCGGATCGGGTGCAGGTGCTAGATCCGCCGCTCACCATTCCTGGCTTTACCATCGCGAGTGTCTGGCATGACCGGACGACCAACCATCCGGCACAACGCTGGCTGCGTGAACGGCTGACGATGTTGGCCGCCGAGGGATAAGCACCGACCGCAATGCTGCAGGCGGCCATTCACCGACTTTCTCGAAACACCATCATTTTCGAGAAAGCGCCCCGGATCGCTAACGGCAGCTTTCGATATATCCCACGCTCAAAGCAGTCGGGCCGTTTCCCACCCTGAGCCGACATGTGCGTATGGGTACCAAGCGTGAGATTTGGACTACTAGATGTTCGGTCCCGGCATCCGGCGATCCGAAAGCGGACGCGTTTTCACCGCTTCATTTTGATGCTGTCATGTTCGCGGTTGGCCGCATCAATCGCCGCACCGTTGTTGAGTGCCCACGCGCAGAGCGCCTCAAAGGGCTCGCGTAGTGAATGGCCGAGCGGGGTGATCGCATACTCGACGCCGATGGGTGCGGTCGGCAGCACCGTCCGGGTCACCAAACCATTGCGCTCCAGCCGCTTCAGCGCGTCCGCCAGCGCCTTGTGCGTGATGCCGTCGAGCCGCCGTTTGATCGCGTTGAACCGTGAAGGCCGCGGACAAAGCACCGTGAGGATCAGGATCGTCCACTTGTCGGCGATCTTGTCCAGCACCGGGCGGACCTGCGCCATGTTGGCGAGCGCGCAAGCGGACGCGGCATCGAAGTCGGTATCGTCGGCCATATCTAGGCTACCTTAAGTGCGTTCTTGATAGCAGATACACGCTGTGTATCTGCTGCGCCATCGCAGATGAAGGGATGCCCCGATGGCTCGCATGCAAGACAAGGTTGCGCTGGTGATCGGCGGGGCGAAAGGCATCGGCCTTGCGATCGCCGAGCGGCTGGCGGTCGAAGGCGCGTCGGTCGTCTTCACCGGGCGGCGCGCCGACGAGGTCGACGCAGCCGCTGCGAGGATCGGGCGCGGTGCGCAGGGCCTCGTCGCGGACGCAGCCCAACAGGAGGATCTGCACCGCGTCGTGGCGACGGTGCGGGAGATGCATGGCCGGATCGACGCGCTGGTCCTCAACGCGGGCATCTCGGAACCCGCGACCCTGCGCGACGGGACGCCCGAGCATTTCGACCGGCATTTTGCGGTCAACGTCCGTGGGGCTGTCTTCGGGTTGCAAGCGGCTCTGGGCGCAATGGGGCGGGGTGGGGCCGTCGTGCTGATGGGGTCGATTGCCGACGTCATGGGCGTGACGCCCTACGGGACCTACGCCGCGACGAAGGCAGCGCTGCGCTCCTACGCGCGCACATGGACGGCGGAACTGGCCCCACACGGCATCCGCGTGAACGTGGTGGCCCCCGGTCCGACCGATACCGCCATGATGGCGAGCGTATCTGAGGACGGGCGGGCCGCACTCATCGCGCCGATCCCGCTCGGCCGCATGGCGCGTCCCGAGGAGGTGGCAGCGGCCACGCTGTTCCTACTGAGCGACGAGGCGAGCTTCGTCGCGGGGGCCGAACTGTGCGTCGACGGCGGGATGCAGCAGGTCTAGCGTCCCGATAGCAGTTTCAGGGTGTCCGCTTCCGCCGGTTTGCATCCCCGAAGCGGACCATCTTGAAGCCACCCATTTTGGACGTTCAGATGGGCGCGTCGTGGTGGCAGATGCTGGCCGAAAGCGGAACAATCGCTTCGGAAAAGGCCGACCAGAGATGCGGACGGCCTTCAATCGATCCGGATCGGAAAGGAACGGAGCGAAACGCGTCACTCATAAGCAGATGTCCCGGCCTTGACCGAGAGCCTCCGGTTCCATCCCGGCGGCTCGAGCGGCCAACCGGCATAAGCAAGCGTTAACCCTTAAGACAGATGTGGCGGACCATGCCTCAGGTCACTGTCGCGGTGTCTTGCCAGGCTGCGCCAAGGACCCTTCGCGCGCTTGCATAAGCCACCTGCAATCTCCAGCGTGGGCGCAATAGAATGGCCGAGATGTCCGTCGATGAAGCTCTCGATCGAGCCAACGCCGATATCCAAGCGGGACGGCACCAAGAAGCCAGAAATCTTCTGGAGGCGATACTCAAGGTAGAAGACAAAAACCCTCGAGCCTTGATCGGACTTTCGGTCGTCAGCTTCCAACAAGGCGACCTGCCGAACGCGGTCAACTACATCTCGGCAATAGTCCTAGAGAATCCATTCGACAGCGACCTCCTCGGCACGTGCTCGGCCCTTCTGCGGAGCTTTTCCGTCGAGGAATTCGCCGATCGTGTCGAAGCGATAAGTGATGACGCCAAGAAGGATGCGCGGACAATAACGGCGTGCCTCGACGGTTTTCTCAACATGGCGGATTTCGGATCCTCGGGCGAGGCGATCGTGCGCGTCCCATCCGAGATCGCTAGCGCGATCCACTTCATATCGCTCGACGCTCTGTCTGTAGGCTCCAACAGATCGAAATTCGGTCGGTACTCGCCTATCAACTGTGTCATTGCTCCTACCGCGGGAGACTATGAATTCCGCGAGAAGCACTTCATCTACGCGTCCTCACTGCTGGAGGACAAGCAGGAGATCCTCGAGGCGTTCGGCCTCCGGGATCTGGCACGGGTCAAAGCGGTTCACAAGGTCAAAGCCAAGCGCATGTCGGATGCCCTCGATGAAATCGGGGTCTCAGGTCTCGACTATTTCAAGAGCGATCTGGAGGGCATAGACGGCTTGGTCCTGCGCGACGCCCGGCAGCACATCGCCGGGGCCGCCGTCGTACAGGCCGAGCTCCGTTTCATGCCGGCCTACGAGGGGGAGCCGCACTTCGACGAGACCGTCGCCTACATGCGCGGACAAGATTTCGAGGTGCTGCATCTGACCAATGAGAATTGGCGGTACGCGACCCGGCACAGGGATCACATGGCCAGAGGTCGGACGGTGTTTGCGGATACCGTGTTCGTGAAAAATATCGACACGTATCTATCGCTTCAAGGACGCTCGACCGAGGCCGTGGTTCGATATTGCCTCGCCTGCGGCGTGTCCGGCAACGCAAACTATGCCGAATTCATACTCGAGAAGCACAAGGAACTCGTCCCTTGTGATCTCGTCGCCGCTCTCGTCAACTACCTGATACCGAAGGCCCGCTTCGGTCAGCCTCAGTTCGCCAAGACCCGGCTCGGTCATGTCGCCATGTCGTGACCGGAATTTCCAGCCTCACGCCCTGGAAGGCTGCGGCGGCGGGCCATCCAGGGCGATCAGATCGACGTTCCGCGCCTTGAGGACGCTGAATAGGCCTTCCAGTTCTCTATCGCAGGGATCGTCTACGATCGCGGCTTCCGGCGTGTCCTCCTCCAGCCACGCCTCCGCATCCTTGTTGGAGGAGAACCCGAGCGGGTCGTAGCCGAGTCTCTCGAGCATTCGGCACGCCCGTCGCCGCCGTGCGGCGCTACGGGAGAGGGCCAGGGCCGGAGGCCGGAGCGGACGAGCGGCCATCACGCGGCCTTCCGCGGCTTCGAGGACGTCGCCTTGCCCGCGCCGCGGTTCGAATTTAGCCGCGACCGCTTCGAACCCACCTTCTTCCGGGCAGCGGCCGGCTGAGCGGAGGATCCACCCTTCTCGGAGTCGATGCTGCGCCTGAGGGCCTCCATCAGGTTCACGACGTTGCTGGAGCTCGGTGCCGCCGCCTTCGATCGACCCTTGCCCTTCTCGGGCTTCTTCGCCTTGCCCTTGACCAGCGCGATCAGCGCTTCCTCGTAGCGGTCCTCGAACTTCGACGGATCGAACTTCCTCGTCGACCGGGCGATCAGCTCCTCAGCCAGGGACCGCATCTCGTCGGTCGGATTGCCGTCCGGCATGTCCTCGAAGTAGGCGGTGGGCGACCGGATCTCGTCCTGGTACCGCAGCAGGGTCGCCAGCAGGCCTTTGCCGTAGGGCTCGATCAGGACGATGCGCTCCCGCTTGTAGATGACGATCCGGCCCAGGCCCGCCATACCCTTCTTCCTCATCGCATCCCGGATGACGGCGAACGCCTCGCGCGAGACCTTGTCCTCGGCCGCGAGGTAGTAGGGCTTGTCGAGGTAGCGCTCGTCGACCTCCTCGCGCCTGCAGAACGCCTCGATGTTGATCGTGTGCGTGCTTTCCAGCGCGATCTCGCTGAGCTCCTCGTCCTCGACAGGGACGAGCTCGTCCTTGGCGACCTCGCAGCCCTTTACCTGATCGTCGCGGTCGACGCTCTCGCCGGTCACGGAGTCGACCAGCAGCTGCTTCACGCGGTTGCCGGTCTCGCGATTGATCGTGTGGCACTTCAGATCACTCGACGAGCTGATCGCCGGATACAGTCCGACTGAGCAGGAGACCAGCGAAAGACGCAGATGCCCCTTCCAATTGGCTCGAGATGCCACCGCAGCCTCCAGAACTCGCACAAGTATTCGTCGCCGGTGATGAGTCGATGCGATGCCGACCACGAACTCGGCGACTCAACGAGAGTCGCTCTCGACTCGTTCCTGCACAGTTTGCCCTGTGGATAACTTGCGAGATCTTGTCTGCCCCCGCATTCGAAGCGGCATCCCGGAACCGGCGATCGGCCGCGGCGGTTTGCCGGAAGTCATGTCCGAGCTCCTCAAGCCGTACCGCGAGAAGCGGGACTTCGAGGCCTCGCCCGAGCCTCGTGGGCGCCGTGGCCGGAAGGCCGCCAAGGCGCGCTTCGTCGTCCAGAAGCACGACGCCCGACGCCTGCACTACGATCTGCGGCTGGAGATGGACGGGGTGCTCAAGAGCTGGGCCGTCACCCGCGGGCCGAGCCTATCGCCGGCCGAGAAGCGGCTCTCCGTCCGCACCGAGGACCACCCCCTCGACTACCTGCGCTGGGAAGGGGCGATCCCGAAGGGCCAGTACGGCGGCGGAACCATGATCGTCTGGGACATCGGCTCCTGGGAACCGGTCGGCGATGCGGCCGCCGGTCTCGAGAAGGGCCACCTCGAGTTCGTTCTGCACGGAGAGCGGCTCGGCGGCCGTTGGCATCTCGTGCGCATGAAGGGTCGCGGCGGCGAGAAGAGGCAGCCGTGGCTGCTGATGAAGGCCGAGGACGAGCATGCCCGCCGCGAGGGCGACATCCTCGTCGAGCACGATGCGTCGGTCCTGTCGGGCCGGACCAACCGCGATCTCGCCGCCGGCGGCGAGATCAGACCCGACCACGCGGCACGTGCGAAAGTCGCCTTGACGCGCGTGACGAAGACCGCCTCGGCCCGGTCCCCGCGCGCCCGCAAGGCCGTGCTGCCGCCCTTCGTCGAGCCGGCCTTGGCGGTCCTCGTCGACGCGGCGCCGACCGGAGAGGGCTGGCTGTACGAGATTAAGCACGACGGCTACCGCATGCAGGCGCGCATCGACGGAAGTGCCGTGAAGCTGTCGACGCGATCCGGCCTCGACTGGACGGCGAAGTTCGAGCCGATCGCGAAGGCCCTGCAGAAGCTGAAGCTGCCCTCCGCCCTGATCGACGGCGAGATCGTCGTCGATAACGCGAGCGGCATCTCGAGCTTCGCGGCGCTTCAGCAGGCCCTCGCCGACGGCGACACGGGCGCGGCGCTCTTCTACGCCTTCGACTTGCTCTACATCGACGGCAAGGACATCCGCGCCCTCCCCCTGACCGAGCGCAAGGCTCTGCTGCTGCAGAGCCTGGACGATGCGGGGTCCGCCGACCGGATCCGGTTCAGTGAGCATTTCATCGACGACGGTGCGGCCATGGCCCGCCATGCCTGCCGCCTCGGGCTCGAAGGCATCGTCGCCAAGCGGGCCGACGCGGCCTACCGCTCCGGACGAAGCGATCTCTGGCGCAAGGTGAAATGCACCGGCTCCCAGGAGTTCGTCGTCGCGGGCTTCATGCCCTCAGGCACGGCCCCGAAATCCGTCGGCTCGTTGATCCTGGGAACACACCAGGATGGCACCCTCGTCCACGTGGGACGGGTGGGTACGGGGTTCGGCGACGCGGTCGCGCGCGAGCTCTGGGTGAAACTGGAGTCCCTGCGGATCCCAGCGCCGCCGTTCGACGCCGAACTGCCGCCCCTGGCGCGCCGCAATGCACGATGGGTGGAGCCTCGTCTCGTCTGCGAGGTGACGTTCCGCGGATGGACCGCCGACGGTCAACTGCGGCATGCGTCGTTCAAGACCATCCGGACCGGCGTGGCGCCCGACGAGGTCGTCCGGAAGGCGGCGCCGGCGCGCTCACGGGCGCCGAAGCGGAGAACCGCGGAGTCGACCGTGACGCTCACGCATCCAGATCGCGTGCTTTGGCCGGACGTCGGCCTGACGAAGGAGGGCTTGGCCGGGTACTATGCCGAGATCGCCGACCGCATCCTGCCGCACGTGATCGACCGGCCTCTGTCGCTCGTCCGGTGCCCGGCTGGCCTCGGCTCGTGCTTCTACCAGAAGCACGGCTGGTCCGGGATCGACGAACGCCTTCTCCGCGTCCTCGAAGGCGGGACCGGGAAGGCGGTCGTGATCGGCGACCCGGATGGCCTGCGCGCCCTGGTCCAGGCGAGCGTCCTCGAGATCCATCCCTGGGGCGCGACGGCCGCGGACCCGGATCGGCCGGACCGCTTGGTCTTCGATCTGGATCCCGGGGACGGCGTGGGCTGGACCGACCTCGTCGCCGGCGCGCTCGAGGTCCGCGAGCGTCTGCGGATCTCGGGGTTCGGCGCCTTCGTCAAGACGACCGGAGGTAAGGGACTGCATGTCGTCGTCCCGGTCGAACCGAAGGGTGGGTGGGATGAGGCGAAGGCGTTCTCGAAGGGGCTCGCCTCCGAGATGGCCAAGAACGCGCCCGACCGCTACGTCGCGACCGTGTCAAAGAAGTCCAGGGACGGCCGCATCTATATCGACTATCTGCGCAACCAGCGTGGTGCGACCGCGGTTGCGACCTTCTCGACCCGCGCCCGCGCGGGAGCGCCGGTCTCGGTGCCGGTCGGCTGGGACGAACTCCCGTCCCTCGGTTCCGGATCGCGCTTCGACGTCGCCACCCTGCCCGGTCGCTTGGCGGCGCTCGGCAAGGATCCCTGGGCCGGCTTCGAGCGTGCCGCGCGGCCTCTGGAGGCAGCCGGCAAGCGCGGGCGTCGACGAACCTGACTGGCCTGTCTGTATGGACTTGCCGTCGGCTCGTGCGCGGTCAGCGCGGGCCGGGCAGGCGAAGAGCGAGATAGCGGACGGTCTTGGCCCCGCCGTGAATGGTGGCTGCGCCGACCTCCTCGAAACCGAGCCGGGCGTGGAAGGCGTCCGAGCCCGGGTTGGGGGGCATCGAGTTGACTTCGCACACGATCAGGTCGTGACCGGCCTCGCGGGCCTTCCGGAAGAGATCCTCGTAGAGCCGCCGCGCATGGCCGAGGCCGCTGGCAATGCCGGCGACCACGACCCGGTCGACGTACACGAAGCGCGGGTAGCGTCTGCGGAACCATAGATAGTTCGGGCTCGCATAGGTCGGATGCCGCTCATCGAGGGCGATCAGGAAAGCGTCGTTGCGGCCAATCCGGCGTGCGTGGAAGCTCCCCGCCACGAGCTCGGAGAGACCTTCCTCGTCGAGCAGGGAGAGCTCGGCCGCGTGCGCGTTGTTGAGGGCCAGGATCGGACTGGTGTCGGTCGATGAGATCTGCAGCAGCGATGTCATGCACTCTCGCGTGTCGTCGGCCGAGTGTTGTACGCCATCCCGACTGCAATCTGGATCGAGGCAGCCGTTGTGGCCCCAGCGCGGATCGCAAGCTGGGTGGCCGGGACTCGGGAGTTGCATCTCTCGCTCTGGCATGCATTATACCAGTGACCTGACGCGTGGGTCGTCCTCAACGCACCTCGCGCCCTCGTCAGAAACGTCGGGGGCGTTTTTTCTTGGCAGCGGTACGGCCGGCAGCTTCGGATGGAAGCTCGACGAGGTCTGCGGCGGCGGTCCTTCGGCCAGGAAGGCGCGATGGACGCTCTCGGTCGCCGGCGGCACGATGATCGCGTCGATCGCACGCGGCTTCAAGGCCGGCGAGCCGTTCACCCTGAAGCGCTGCGCCACGAGGTAGCCGGGAAGCCTAGCCTGAGGCCCGGCCGGCTATCGCTTCCCGCCGTTCGGGTCCATCCATGGGCGGGCACGCCCCTCCCCCTGGGTGCGAAGGAGCTGCGATGAGCCCGCACGACTACACGTGGCTCCTGTTTGCGACGCCCGCGGCCGTCGCCCTGCTCGGCGCCTTCGTCTATGTCGCGACTGGTCTTCAGGACCGGATCGACGGCCGCGGCGACCGGTAGAACGGGCCGCTGGCCCTGCCCACGAATGGTGCGCCTGTGCCGGGCGCATGGGGCGGCATCCCCGGGCGGAACCCGAGGTTCCGGATCCTGTTGTGGGATCGGCGAGCGCAGATGCCGTTTGGCCCATCGGACGCCCGCCCTTCGGAAGGATCCAGATCGGGCACCTCGGCACCATGAAAGCAATCGTCTGTCTGTCCGCCGTCGTCGTCGCATCGACGCCCTTCGTCGGCACGCCCGCCAGGGCCGACGATGCCGAGGCGGCGCGCCTGTGCCGAGGAGACGCATTCAAGCTCTGCCTGAGCGAGATCCCGGACCGTGACCGGATCACGGCCTGCATGGTCCGGAACAGGGCGCGCCTGAGTCCGGGCTGCCAGACGGTGTTCAACAAGCCGTCCCGGCCAGCCACCGTCGAGGCCGCCAGCCACACGATCCGCTGAGCAGATGACGGTGGAGGGTATCCTCCGAAGGTCAGCACCTGCGGCCGTAGGATCGTGACGCCCGCCTCCCCGCCCATCCCATGGCTGGATCGAAGCTGGAACTGTCGATTACCGAAGCGCGCCGCATCGCGCTGACGGCCCAGGGCCTCGGCATGCGCCCGCTGTCGGACGGGATCGCCGTCTCGCGGATGCGTCGGCAGATAGGCCGCCTGGGCCTGCTCCAGATCGACAGCGTGAACGTCCTCGTCCGCGCCCACTACATGCCGCTGTTCTCGCGCCTGGGGCCCTACGACCGCGGCGCCCTCGACGCCCTGGCTGTCGCAGGCTCGAAGCGCTTCTTCGAGTACTGGGGTCACGAGGCGTCCCTCCTGCCGATCGATCTCCAGCCTCTGCTGCGCTGGCGCATGGACCGCGCCCGCCAGGGCCACGGCGTATGGAACCAGCTCAAGGCGTTCGCGGGCGAGCGGCGCGCGGAGGCGGACGCCATGCTCGCCCGGATCGGGCAGGAGGGCCCGCTGGCTGCCTCCGACGTCTCGGGCCCGAAGGCGTCCAAGGGCATGTGGGTCTGGAGCGATGCCAAGCACGCGCTCGAATGGCTCTTTTGGGCGGGACTCGTGGCGTCGACGCATCGGAGGGGCAGCTTCGAGCGCGTGTACGACCTGCCCGAACGGGTGCTGCCCCGCTCCGTCCTCGCCCGACCGACCCCGGCTCCGGTGGACGCCCGGCGCGAACTCGTCGCGCGATCCGCGGAGGCGCTCGGCGTGGCGACCGCGAACGACCTGCGCGACTACTACCGCCTTTCGCCGACCGAGGCGCGCCTGCCCATCGAGCAGCTCGTCGAGGAGGGCGTGCTCATTCCCGTGACCGTCCGCGGATGGCAGCAGCAGGCGTACCTGCACAGGGATGCCCGGCCCGGCCGCCGTCACCGCGGCGCGGCCCTCCTGTCGCCGTTCGACCCGCTCGTCTGGCACCGGCCACGGACGGAGCGCCTCTTCGGATTCCGGTACCGCCTCGAGATCTACACGCCCGCCCACAAGCGCGAGCACGGCTACTACGTGCTGCCGTTCCTCATGGACGGCGCGCTGGTAGCCAGGGTCGACCTGAAGGCGGATCGACGGGCCGGGGCGCTGATCGTCCTGCGCGCGCATCAAGAGCCGGGTGCGCCGGCGGCTACGATGGAGCGGATACTCGCGGAGTTGCGATTGATGGCCTCGTGGCTCGGCCTGTCCGACGTCGTGATTTCGTCGACAGCCGGGCTGGAGAGCCGCGATCACCGGGTCAGTTCCCGGATGAGCGACCGGGCGGCGATGGAATAGCCGGCGGACCCCAGGCTACGCGTTGCGCCGGGCCGCGGACACCGCCTCGGCCAATGCCGGGAAGCCGCCGCGCAGATCGGCCGCCGTCATCCAGTACCCGGACCGCCCGAAGACCCGATTCAGTTTGGCCCTGCGGCGCGCCCCCTTCGTCCAGGACAGATGCGCGTCGGCCGTCGGGTCGATCTCCAGCACCAGCATGCGCTGCCGCTGGATTTGCATCGGGGTCACGCTGCGGATCGTCTCCCAGGGGATCCAGTCGGTCGACAGCCTGCGATCGTAGATCCCACGCGGCCCGACGGACACCACCGGTTTCGACTGGAACAGCTTGGGGAAGATCAGCACCGTGCAGAGGCCGAAGAACGCGACGCCGGCATAGGCCTCGAACTCGGCGAAGCTTCCGGGCGTTACGGCCGTGCGCCCGATTGTCGGGTGCGCATAGATCAGCCAGCCGGCGAAGGCCGCGAAACCGACGGAGGCCAGGAAGAGGCCGATGGTCCGCCACGGCGAGCGATGGATCTCGACGACATCCACGTAGGCGAACTCCGCAATGCGATGGGCTGACCTGCGCCAGGTCGCTCCTCGGGAGAGCGACTATCGCGCGCCCGAAGGCGATACCGTAGCCGATGTTGGGCGACTTCCTGCATGACGCGGTCCCAGAACGCCTCGGCGCGGACGCGTTCGAGTTGATTCTCCACCTTGTTCAGGCAGGCCCGAATGAAGACGCATCCGCCGCGACGGCCTCAGCGCGGATCAGCGGGGCGGCCTTCCTGGCCTGGATCTTCTCGACAATCGAGAGCAGGTGCGCGCGATCCACCGTCTTACGCGTGGCGCTGCCGGAGCGTCCGCTTCGGAGAACACGGCGGTGTACCCCGAATGGCCGGGTTGAGCGCGAAGCGAAACGGTCGGTCCTACGCGCCCCGACGATCCGGCGAGACGTAGTCTGGCCGTAAGCGGCCGATCCGCTTCAGAGCATGCCCGCTGTGGAATTGGACACTAGCGACAGGAGCGATGTCACGACCGCGTGCCGAAGTCGCAGCCCGTGTTTATTGGCTTTGATGACAGAGGTCTTTCAACCAAACGCGGGTTGCGGAGGGAGAGAATAGCCATTCCGCCGGTGGCAAGGACGAAAGCGACGAGACCCGTCGAGACGGCGAGACCGCCCGTCAGGCTCGTGAAAAATCCGAACGCGATTGGCGCCGCCAGGCTTCCGACCTGCCCCATGCTGCTGATGAAGGCGAGACTTCCCACGGCTTCGGCTTCGGTCAGGAAGCGCACCGGTATGGTCCAGAACAGGGCGGTCGCCGACAGATAGCCGATGGCGAGCAGGGCCAGGCAGGCGATGGCCGCCGCAACGTTCTGCGCGACGAGGGAGATGGCGAGGGCGGCCGTCGCGGCCAGGAAGGCGGATAGGGCGAAATGCCACCGCCGCTCGAGCCGCCGGTCCGAACTACGGCACAGCAGGAGCATGCCGACGGCACCCACGGAATAGGGGATCGCCGACAAGAGCCCGACGCTGAACACGTCGGCTACGCCCGATCGCTGGATAATCGTCGGCGCCCAGAAGTTCAGAACGGTCCCCGCCCAGGTGATGGAGAAATATCCGAAGGTCGCGATCCACAGCTTCGGATTTCGCAGGGCCGACAGGAAGGCCCTCGCGGGCGCGGGTCCCTGTTCGAAGGTCCCGGATGAGAGATCGGCCGCCACGATCGCCTTCTCCCGTGGCGTCAGCCAGGCGGCATCCGCGGGTCGGTCACTCAGCACAAAGAACGCGCCGACTCCGACGAGTACCGGCAGCGCCCCCTCTACGAGAAACAGCCATTGCCAGCCCTTGAAGCCGGCCGCGCCAGCGAGGTGCTGGATGATCCAACCGGAGGCTGGTCCGCCTACGATGCCCGACACCGCAATGGCGAGGACGAACAGCGACATCACCCGCCCGCGCAGGCGATGGGGGAACCAGAAGGTGAGGTAGAGGACGATGCCCGGGAAGAAGCCAGCTTCGGCCGCACCGAGTAGGATCCTAGCCAGGTAGAAGGTCGCCGGGCTCGTCACAAACGCCATCGAGCAGGACACGAGGCCCCACAGACACATGATACGTGTCAGCGTCTTCCGCGCGCCAATGCGGCCAAGGAGAAGATTGCTCGGCACCTCGAAGAGGATGTACCCGACGTAGAAGATGCCGACGCCGAAGCCGTAACTCGCGTCCGACAGGCCGATGTCACTCTGGAACGTCAACTTGGCGAAGCTGACGTTTACACGGTCGATGTAGTTCAGGACATAGCATAGGAAAATCATCGGGATCAGCCGGAGGCTGATCTTCCGATAGATCCTGGCTCGTTCGTTCTCAGACGCTTGCTCGATAGCAACGCGCGTCTTGGACGCATCGGCCATTCCAAATCCCCCATCGCGAGCTTGGCTTCCGCGGCGCGATCCTGTTCGAATAATTCGCGCCGTCCCGACCGAGCCAAGTCTCGCTACGAAGCATAGCAGGCCATTTTGCAGTGTTGCGATGATATATTTTCGTCGTTTCAATCGATGCCATCGATCGATGATGCCGGCAGATCTGTCGCACGCCCTGCGAGGGTGTGCCGATCAATCGGCCATGAAGTCCGGAGACATCGACACAGTCCGTCCCGCTTCGGTCAAAATCACCGACCTCGGAATCGCCTGCTCGAAGGTCGCTCCAAGATCTGTCAGACGTTGAAGCAGCTCAGGCAACCGGACAAGGCATCCAGCCTCGATGTCATGAATGACCATGACACTCCAGTCCTGCTCCCGCACCTGGGCCATCGCGGTCTCGACCCAGCCGTCCGCGTCCTTCCAGTCACCGGGGACGCTGTTCCAGGTGATCGTCGTGTAGCGTTCGGCGAGGAGGTGATCGAGCGCCGCCCGACTCAACAGATGCCGGCCGATCAGTCCGTCGTTCCCGTAGGGGCGGAAGAGCTTCTCCGGTCGCGTCAGCGAACCGATCCTTTGCTGCGTCTCCTCGATCTCTCGGAGCGCATAGTCCCGGTCCGTCCGGTCCCCGAGTGCCACCGAATGCGTAAAGGTGTGATTTCCGATCCAATGCCCCGCTGTATGAGCAGCCCGCATGAGATCGGCTGCAGCGGGGTCGTCGAGCCTCTGCCCGATCACGAAGAAGGTGGTCTTGATTCCGGCCCGGTCTAGGATCCCCAGGATCTGATCCGTCACATGTGGTGTGGGGCCGTTGTCGAAGGTGAGGGTGACCTGCTTGGCTGCCATATCTGACTCCAATTCGGGCTCGTTCGCCGTAGCGGTCGTGGACACACTGGCGAGCTCCCGCGACGACATCCCCGCTACAACCGACGCGTCGAATGAGAAGCCTTATCGCAGGCTCGTCGGAGCGTGTGCAGGAAGGATGCGACGTGCGGAGGCAGGACCTCGTTCCGGCGCAATAGCACGCCAGGGCTCCGCATGGGCGTGGGAGTTTCCAGAGGAACCGACAAAAGCGTCCCATCCTCTGGGACGGCCTGTCTCGACAGGATCGCGACGATGTTCATACGCCGAACGAGGCCGAGGATGGGACCGATCGTGTTCATCTCTGCGACGAGGTGCGGGACGGCGCCGCATTGCCGGAAGCAGTCATCCAGCAGCCTGCGGGTGGTGAATTCCGGTGAGAGCAACACGACCGGCTGATGGTGGAGTTCCGCCATGCGGACCCATTTCCGGGCTGCCCACCGGTGTTCAGGCGAAAGCACGAGATCCAGAGGCTCGTCATAGAGGGGTTCGAAGGCGAGATCCTGCTGGTGGTCCGGCCTGTAGGAGATACCGAGATCGAGGGCACCGGCCAGGAGCCGCTCCTCGATCACGCTAGCGGCGAGTTCCTCCACGACGACGCGCATCGAAGGATTGCGGGTGAGGAACTCGGTCAGGCAGGCGGGGACGAGATTGACGTTAAAGGTGTGCGTCGCGGCGATCCTAAGCCAACCGGTCAGGACCTGATCCTGGGGGGACAGCGCCCGAAGGCCCTCGTCCAGTTCGCCGAGGGCCCGTAGGACACGGGGCAGCAGGTTCTGCCCGGCTTCAGTGAGGAACACGCGCTTGCCGACGCGGTCGAACAGGCGTTGCCCGACCTGATCCTCCAGTTGCCGGATCTGGTGAGACAGGGTCGATTGGGTGATGTGCGTCTGCCGCGCGGCCCGGGTGAAGCTCAGGTGCTCAGCCAGAGCCACGAAGTAACGCAGGTGACGGAGTTCCATCGGTCTGCCCGTTCGATCGACGGCATCGATCAATTGAATGCATCGATATCATTATATCGATGCAACCCGGCGCGCTATACGATGCTGACGCTGGGCTGACGGCTTCTACCTTCACGGTCCGCCACTCCGCGCAAACGCCCTGATTGGGAGCTCGAAGTGCCGAGGATTGGGAACGCGAGCCGGGCCAGCGTCGGACCAGATCACCAGGGATTGTTCGACCGCCTGGAAGCGCTGCGGGGAAAGCCGGTCGAGAACGTCTTTCTCGCCGTCGCCAACGCGCCTGCGCTGTGTGACGGGGTTCTCGCGATGGCGATGTCGCTGCGCCAGAGCACTCTGCTCGACCGGCAACTTCGCGAACTAGCCGTCCTGACGGTCGGGCTTGAGACGCGGGCTGACTACGAGGTCGCGCATCATTGGAACTCGGCGGTGAAGGCCGGGCTGTCCCAAGCCAAGCTGGAGCAGCTTGCGCAGTTCGAGACGGATGACCGGTTCACCGCTTCCGAACGCGCCGTCATGCGCTTCGCTCGCGACGTGACGCGGACCGGCCGTGTCGATGACGGCCTCTGGGCCGAATTGTGCGGGTTCCTGGACGAGCAGGAGCGACTAGAACTGGTCCTGACGACGGCTTGGTACAACTGCGTCGTTCGCATCCTCCTCCCCCTCAATATCGAACTTGAGGACTGGTTCTCACGTCTCTGAGGGCGAGCGCGAGAGAACTTGCGCCCGGCGTGCCTTCGAACCGGACGGAAGTTCCGGAACAGAATAGGGAGATCATGAAAATGGACGTGACGCCCGGAGGTGATCCGCCCGTGCTTGGCCGACCGCCGGCTAAGTCATTCGCGACGGATGATGTAGATAGCGCCGCACTCTATCGAAAATTGCAGTGGCGGCTGCTGCCGTTCCTCTTCGCATGCTACGTGGCTGCCTATCTCGACCGAGTGAATATCGGCTACGCGCAGTTGCACATGCGCGCGGAGCTGGGCTTCAACGACGCGGTTTACGGCCTCGCCGCCGGACTATTTTTCGTCAGTTACTTTCTGTGCGAAGTCCCGAGCAACTTCGTCCTTCAGCGCGTCGGCGCCCGGCGAACGCTGGCGCGCATCCTAATCCTGTGGGGGCTCGCCTCCTCGGCAACGATGTTCATCACCGGGCCCCATTCGTTCTACGCGCTGAGGCTGATCCTGGGAGCGTTCGAGGCGGGCCTCGCCCCCGGGGTGATGTACTATCTGACGCTCTGGTATCCGAACCGCCGCCGGGCGGAAATGACTGCAATTTTTCTGAGCGGCAGCATGCTCGCCGGTGTGATCGGTGCACCTGTCTCAGGCTTCATCCTCGAAGGCATGCAGGGCGTCCTCGGCCTCAGGGGCTGGCAGTGGATGTTCCTTCTGGAGGGCATGCCGGCCGTGCTTCTCGGGCTCGTCGCGCTCCGGATCCTCGTCGACAAGCCTCAAGATGCTCCCTGGCTGACATCATCCGAGAAGATGCTCCTTTTGGCAGAGATCGACCGGGACGCGAACTTGGCTGCCGGCGGCCATGCATTCGGTGCGGCGTTCCGCGACCCACGAATCTACGTCCTCGCGCTGGCGTACTTCACCCTCGTCTGCGGGCTCTATGCGATTACCTTCTGGATGCCCGTGATGATGCAGGCCGCCGGTGTCCAGGGAGCCGCCGCAATTGGCCTATGGTCCGTAATCCCCTATGCGATCGGCGGCATCGGCATGGTGTGGCTGTCCCGACGCTCGGACCGACGGCAAGAGCGGCGGTGGCACTACGCCGTCTGTGTCGGTGTCGGTGCCTGCGCGCTGATTGGGGCGTCCCTCGCCGGCGCGAACCTTCCAGTCGTCCTGGCACTGCTCTCCGTCGCGACCGCGACGCTCTTCGGCGCGATGCCGATCTTCTACGGCATCCCGATGGCCTATCTCCCCGAGCGTTCGGCCGCGGGCGGCTTGGCGCTGATCAACTGCCTTGGCCTCACGGGTGGCTTCGTGAGCCCCTTCCTGCTGGGCTGGATCCGGAACGCGACGGGGAGCCTGACGCCCGGCCTGTGGTTCATGACGGGCTTGATGCTGACGGGCATCGTGGTGCTACTCCTGGCGACACGCCGCCCGTTCACGCGAGTCACGCCCCACCCCGCCAACTCCGGGCTCAGTTTCGGGTCGGAGGCAGGCCGGTGAGCCTCGATAGCTTGGCCCACCGCTGGTATGCGTCGGAAGGGAGCCGATCGCCGCTCCTCCTGCTGCACGGCACCGGAGGTGACGAAGACGAGCTTGTGCCCTTTGCCCAGGCAGCGGCCCCCGGCGCGCCGATGCTGGCCGTCCGCGGAGCCGTATCGGAAGGTGGCAAGCTGCGCCACTTCGCTCGCCATCCGGACGGTCGTTTCGATTCATCCGAGGTCGTCCGCCGAGCCGATGAGCTGGCGGCCTTCGTCGCGGCCGCCCGCGACCGTTACGGTTTCGGGCCCCCGCTTGCCCTCGGCTTCTCGAACGGAGCCAACATCGCGGCCGCACTCATGCTTCTGCATCCTGCTCTTCTGACGGGCGCGATCCTGTTGCGCGCCGTTCCACCGCTGACTGGTACCGCGGCCGCTGCCCTTGTCGGGCAGCGCGCCGTCGTTGTCTCGGGCGAGACGGATACGATCGCGCCGCCGGCACTCGGGGCCGATCTGGCACTTTGCCTGACCGAGCTGGGCGCCGAAGCGACCCACCATGTCCTACCCTGCGGCCACGACCTGACACCGGCCGATGTGCCCCTCGCCCGCGACTGGCTCAGCTCTCTTGCCGAAGGGGCACCCGCTGGACCGGCTTCCTCCCACTTGATTCGCCCTTGATCCGGAGATGATCGATGAAGCTCTGTCGTTACGGTGAGGTTGGGTCCGAGCGGCCTGCTCTGGTCGATGCTGCAGGCGTCCTCCGCGACCTCTCGTCGGTGTGCCGTGATCTTGGTCCGTCCGAACTCGCGCCCGACGGTCTCGCCAGGATCGCACAGACGGATCCGACGCGGCTGCCCCGGGTAGAAGGAAGCCCCCGCCTCGGCGTTCCCTTCACAGGCCTCTCGAAGTTCATCTGCATCGGGCTCAACTACTCGGACCACGCGGCCGAGGCCGGCATGGCCATCCCGAGCGAGCCAATCATCTTCCTCAAGGCTCCGAGCGCCGTCTGCGGGCCGAACGACGACACGATCCAGCCCCGCGACTCAACCAAGCTCGACTGGGAAGTGGAACTCGGCGTCGTGATCGGATCGACGGCGCAGTACGTCACCGAGGAGCACGCCCTCGATCATGTTGCCGGATACTGCGTCGTGAACGACGTCTCGGAGCGGGCCTTCCAGCTTCAGTCCAGCCAATGGGACAAGGGCAAGGGATGCGATACGTTCGGTCCAATTGGACCCTGGCTCGTGACAAAGGACGAGATCCACGATCCGCAGCAGCTCGACATGTGGCTCGACGTGAATGGAACCCGCCGTCAGACGGGCAATTCGCGCACGATGATCTTCGGCGTTCGCGAGATCATCGCGTACTGCAGTCGGTACATGACGCTCCTGCCGGGCGACATCATCGCGACGGGCACGCCGCCGGGCGTCGGCATGGGGATCAAGCCCAAGCCCGTCTGGTTGCAGCCGGGCGACACGGTCTCGCTAGGGATAGAGGGCCTCGGGCAGCAAAGCCAGCGCATCCGGCGGACCGATCACGGCTAGGGCGCCTGTCGGCCGGCTCAGGGTCGGGAGGGCGACCCGCCATCCAATCCGGGCTGAGCCGGCGGCCTGCTCGGATCATGCATTTCGCAGGATCGCGATCTTAGGCCCGTAGGTCCGCTTCAATGTGCGGCAGGTGCAGAACTTTGCAACGGCATTGCACGTGCTGACCACGAACGCAGTGAAATGCGGAGCACTACGGGCTGTGTTGGCCAATTCGCCGTGACGCGGGAGGTAGTGGCCGAAGATGGCGTGGCATAGCGGCATGATCTAGGCCTCACACCTGAACGAACAAATGGCGCTCACCTCAAGCAGGCCAATGCCTGGCTTCCCTCGTGAGTATGCATGTGGCCGACGTTCGCTTTCATGCCTTGCTGGCCGAAATTCGATAGACAGAAAACCACTCATCGAAGACGTTTACAGAAGTGCTTCGTGATGGAAAATGCTGGCCGGAAGCGGAAAGGCGATTTGCGGAAGTGCGGGACATATAGCAGACGTGGCGTTTCGGCCTCTCGCAGAATCGCGAACTGAAGATGTGCTTCTGTTGTCGGAGACAGCTCCGTCATTCATCATAGCGCCGTCAGGATTGTGTAGATCCTTAGCCTGGTTTGTCTTTCAAGACATACTCGACGAAAGCCGAGATGAGAGCGACCGTGTCCGCGAAAGCTTCGCGATGTGGTTCATGACCGACACCCGGCATCTCACGGACTGTGAGCAGGCTGGGTGGACATGATCTGCGGGCTGCAGCGATCTGGGCTTGCGTCCCGTAGGCGTCCTCGGTTCCCTGTATAAGTGTCACGGGGACGGTCAGGCGTGTCAGCGCAGCCTCGATCGTCCATCCGCGCCGGGCCGGATCCAGCCATGCGTCGTTCCAGCCACGGAAGGCCCCTTCGACATCGGTGTGCCAGCGGCCGAGGCGGGTCCTCAAGAGCCCCCGCTCGTAGGCGGCTCGGGTTCGCCGGATCGCGGACAGCGTGACCTCCTCCACGAAGAAATGCGGCGCCATCAGCACACCGCCCCGCAGGCGGGCATCGCCTTCCGCCAAGGCGAGAGCGGCGATCGAGGCGCCGTCGGAGTGGCCGATCAACACGCCGCTCCTGAAATCTGCGGCGTCGAGTAACCGCGGGAGGACTATGCGGGCCTCGTGCTCGAGATAGTCGGCCGGGCGAGGCAAGGGCACCGGGCTCGACGCGCCATATCCCTGGCGGGAGACGGCCAGGACACCGCACTCTGTCGTTTGGGCGAGGGTCTCGGGCAGGGCGCCCCATTGCATCGCCGAACCGAGGCCTTCGTGGAGCAACACAAGCGTGGGGGCCACCTCCGGCTGTCGACCGACGAAATGATATTCCAGTCGACCATCGCCGAGATCGAAGAAGCCGGAGGATTGCAGACGAGCCATTTCATCGCTCCCACCGGGATTCGACCAGCACGTATCGTCCTTCCCTCGGAATAGGGAAGGACGGACTGGTCAGGGGCGTGCAGGCGGAGGACCAGCAGAACGCTCGCCCTGGGAGGTGGCTCCGCCTGCATGGGGGGCCGTCACGCCCGGTCGAGGTTGCCCTGCGTCTCCGGAGTGATAACGGCGCCAACGAGATAGACTAGCGTGACGCATGTCATCACGACCGTCAGCACCATCGGGATCTGCGTCGGCCCATCGGCGATGAGGGAGACGAACGTCGGCAGCATGCCGCCCAGCGCGAAGCCGATATTCCAGGTCAGGCCCGTCCCCGTGGCCCGTACCGCCGTCGGGAATTTTTCATTGAGGAAGATCAACAGCGGCGCGTAGCTGGCGTTGGCGATGAGCGAGAGAAGGAAGGCACAGGCCGCGACCCCCATGAGGCTCGTCGTGTTCGCCATGGTCAGGAAGAGAACGGGAAAGGCGAACAGGCGGATGACTCCCATCAGCAAGAACGACCGCTTGCGCCCGATATGCTGGCTCAGTTCGCCCATGCCGCAGGCGCCGATCGCCGCCGCCACGTTGGCGCCGATCAGGATCATCGAGGCGGTGGCGTTCGGTACGCCGTTCACGAGCTTGAGGAGGGTCGGCAGGTAGCCGGACGTGAGGTAGTAGGCCGCGCCGCCGCCGAAGGAGATGAGCGTCGCGACCGCGAAGCTTCCCCGGTTGGACGGCGAGAACAGCGAGCGGATCGGCGAGGCCTTCGCCGGAGCACCCTCCCGGAGCGCGGCCTTGCGGGCCTGCAGTTCCTTGAAGATCGGGGATTCCTCGAGGTTGCGGAAGAGGATCAGGCCGATCACCGAGGTCAGTAGGCCCGAGAAGAACATCACCCGCCAGCCCCAGTCGGCGAAGGCCTCGCCCGGCGCCATGAGCGAGACGAGATAGAAGACCAGGGAGGCCAGGAGGCCGCCGATGGCCGAGCCCCCGCTGCCGACCGCCCCGGACATCAGCCCCCGCCACCGCTCCGGCACAGATTCCGTACCGATCGTGTGGGATGCCGCAACGACACCGCCGACGAAGACGCCCTGGACGAGGCGGAAGAATAGGAAGATCCCGGTGGCGAGCCATCCGATCTGGCCGACCGTCGGCAGGAGGCCGAAGACCGCCGTCGACAGGCCGACGCCGATCACCGCCACCATGAGGGCGCGGCGGCGGCCGAAGCGGTCCGCATAGGAGCCGAACAGGGCGGAGCCGAGGGGCCGGATCAGCAGCGTGACCGCGAAGGAGGCATAGGCTCCGGCCAGCGACAGCATCGGCTTGTCCGCCGGGAAGAACAAGGTGCCGACGACCGGCGCCACGTAGAGCAGAATGAACAGGTCGAAGAGATCGAGCCCCCAGCCGAACAGCGAGGCCATGGCGGCCGTCGCCGTCTGCCGGCCGGTGGGCCTGGCGAGGGCGGGGGGATCGGATGCGAAGGTGGCGGCGGTCTGCATGGGGTTCCTCCGGGGGATGCGGTCGTTGCCGCGGTGGGGCCGGTTCGGGCTCTGGGTCTGGATGGGAGCCATTCGGGCGCGCGCCGTCGTTTCCCGCCTGGGCGGGATCGAAGCGATGTGGTGAAGGTCACGGGATGGGGGGAGCCGCTATGCAGCCCCCCGGCGCGGCCGGGCTATGAGCCGGTGAAGCGCGGCGCGCGCTTGGCGTGGAACGCTTCGACGCCCTCGCGGAAGTCATCGGCCTGCCGCAGGCGGCTGTAGCAATGCCCTTCGAGCTCGATGGCGATGGAGAGGCTCGCATCCTCGGTGTCGTTGAGGAGCTTCTTGGCGGTGCGCTGGGCGATGGGGGAGAAGGCGCGCAATTCGTCGACCAGCGCGTCGGTGGCCTTCTCCAGGTCCGCGTCGGCCACGCATTCGGTGGCGATGCCCCAGTCGAGGGCCTGCCGTCCGGGGATGCGCTTGGAGCGCATCACGATGTCCTTGGTCCGGGTGATGCCAACGATCTTCTGGAGACGGGCCGAGCCGCCGGAGCCGGGAATCTGCCCGAGCTTCTGCTCGGGCAGGGCGTAACGGCAGGTCTCGGAGACGATGCGGAAGTCGCAGGCCAGCGAGATCTCGAAGCCGACGCCGAACGTATAGCCCCGGTTGGCGGCGATGACGGGCTTCGAGCAGCGGGCCGGCGCCGCCATGTTCCAGGCGAGCTTCGAGACGTGCTCGGGCGAGGCGTCGAGGAAGCCCTTGATGTAGCCCCCCGACGAGAAGTGTTCGCCCTCCGCCCGCAGGACGATGACCCGCACGCGGGGATCCTCGTCCAGCGCCTCGAATACCTTACGGATCTCGTCGCGCTGGGGCATCGCAATGACGTTCATGGGCGGCCGCGCCAGGATCACGTCGGCGCGCTCGCGCTCCGAGTCGATCTCGACGCGGAACCCGTCGAGGTTCGTCAGGCGCGGGTCGATGGTGTGGGTGTCGCTCGTCATGGGTTTGGTCTCTCGCTTGTGATTCGGAGTGGGGGCGGGACCGTCAGGCAGCCTCGTGACCTTCGGCATGGGGCTCGGCCCCGCCTTCCAGGACGTACTCGCCGGCCACGAGTTGGCGGCGCAGCAGCTTGCCGACCGGCGATTTCGGGATCTCGTCCACGAAGACGTAGCGGCGCGGCAGCTTGTGACTCGGCAGGCCGCCGGCCCGGCAATGGGCGTCGAGCGCCGCCGCGTCGGTGCTGCCGCTCCGCTTGATGAAGGCCGCGACGATCCGGCCCCAGCGCTCGTCGGGCAGGCCGACGACGGCGACTTCGGACACCGCCGGATGCAGGGACAGGCGGCTCTCGATCTCGACGGGCGAGACGTTCTCGCCTCCGGTGATGATCATGTCGTCCACCCGCCCGGTGACGTAGAGGTCGCCGTCGGCGTCGGCGAAGCCGGTGTCGCCGGTGAAGTACCAGCCGTCGCGGAAGGCCTTGGCGTCGGCCTCGGGGCGATGCCAGTAGCCCTCGAAGGCTTCGTCGCCCTTGGCGATGACGGCGATCTCGCCCTCCTCGCCCGGCGCGGCGGTCCGGCTAGGATCGCCCCCCAGGGACACGACACGTACCATGGTGTTGAGGCCCGCCCGCCCGGCCGAGCCGGGCTTAACCGCCGCCTCGTGGTTGATCGTGAAGGTGTAGACCTCCGACGAGCCGTAATGATTGACGAAGAGGTCCGGCCGGAACGCCTCGGTCAGGCGGGCGAGCAGGCCGTCCGTCATCGGTGCCCCGGCGAAGCCGAGCTTGCGCACGGAGGTCGTGTTGGTCGCCTGGAAATCCCGGTGGTGCACGAGGTCGTGGTAGAGGGTCGGCACGAGGTAGAGGTTGGTGATCCGCTCGGCCGCGATCAGCCGCAGCGCCCCCGCCACATCGAACCGGGGAAGGCAGACGAAGGTCCCGCCGATCAGCGACATGGCGAGGAGCGAGCGCACCCCCATCGTGTGGTAGAGTGGCATCACGCCGAGCGTGCGCTCGCCGCGCCCGTAGAGGTTTTGCGCTACATGGGCCACGGCCGCCGCGCGCTCCGCCCGGTGTCGCCGTGGGACCCCTTTGGGCTTGGCGGTGGTGCCGGAGGTGTAGAGCATCAGCGAGATCGCCTCCGCGTCGGCCCGGGGCGTCGCCGACGGCCCCTCGGTGGCGGCGAGGTCGGCGAAGGCCGTCTCGCCGGGGCCGGGTGGCGTGCCGACGGCGATGCGCGGGATCAGCTGCGATGCCGCGCTCTCACGCAGGCTCGCGGCCGAGACCGGTTCGTAGGCGATGGCGCGGGCTTCCGCGTTCTCGATCGCGAAATCGATCTCCTCGGCCTTGGCCCGCCAGTTGATTGGCGTGATCACGACTCCCGAGAATTGGCAGGCCCAGTGCAGGGTCGCCGCCTCGTGCCGGTTCTGAAGGACCGTGACGAGGTGGTCGCCGGGCTTCAGCCCGAGCCGGTCGAGCCCGGCCACGGTCGCGGAAATGACCCCGAACCACTCCGCGTAGGTCAGCCGGGTCTCCCCGTCGACGAGGGCCAGGGCCCAGGGATCGCGGGAGACGCTCGCGAGGAAGCTGGTGCCGAGATCAAGCATGGGCGGCCTCCGGGGATGACGGGGCCGGGATGTCGCCCCTGAGTTCCGCAGCCGCCTCCAGGGCGGCCTCGATGATCGGCGCGTAGCCGGTACAGCGGCAGAGATGGCCCCCGATCACTTCCGTGATCTCTCGTCGTGACGGGTTCGGCCGGAGCGCGAGATAGGCGTCGAGTGACATCAGGATGCCGGCGGTGCAGAAGCCGCATTGCAGGGCGTGCCGCCGCCGGAAGGCCACCTGCAGCACCCCGAGGCGGCCAGGCTCCGGGGCCAGACCCTCGACGGTCCGCACGGCACAGCCCTCGACCCCCACCGCGAGGGTCAGGCAGGCCCGGGCGGGCACCCCGTCGATGGACACCGTACAGGCGCCGCAGACGCCGTGCTCGCAGCCGACATGCGTGCCCGTGGCCCCAAGCCCGTGGCGCAGGGCGTCGGTCAGCAGGGTGCGGGTCTCGACTTCGACCGCGGTCTCGCGCCCGTTGAGGGTGAAGGCGACCGTGTGACGGTCCTGCGCGTCTAGCTGTGGCATGGCACGGCCTCCTGATGGGTGTCGCCGCGGGCGACCTTGGCGGCTTGTTCCAGCACCCGGCGGCCGAGGCTGCGCACGAGGTCGCGGCGGTAGCGGGCGGTGGCGTGGAGGTCGTCCCCCGCGCCGAGGTCCCAGGCGAAGGCGTTGAGGGCATCGTCGAGCGCCGAGCCGTCGAGGTGGGGGAAGTCGCGGGCTGTGGGCCGGTCGGCGACGCCGCCGACAGCGAGCCGCATCCGGGTGCCGTCCACCACGGCGGCGCAGGCGACGATCGCGTAGTCGCCGTGTCGCCGCCCGATCTCAGCGAAGGCCGTGCCGGTGCCCTCCCGCCGCAGCGGATAGGCGATGGCCTCGATCATCTCGTCGTCGGCCCGGTCAGTGACCATCATGCCAGCGAAGAAGGTCTCCGCCGCGACGCGCCGGACCTTTCGCCGGTTGCGCAGATGTACCTCGCCCTGGAGCGCCACGAGGCAGAGGGGAATCTCTGCGCTCGGGTCGGCATGGGCGACGGAGCCACACAGTGTCCCCCGTGCCCGGGTCTGGATGTGCCCGACCCACGGCAGGGCGGCGGCCAGCAGCGGCAAGTCCCGGGCGAGCCCCGGCCGGTCGAGCAGGATCGCCTGCCGCACGCCCGCCGGGATAACGAGGGCCCCCTTGTCGAGGCGAGGCTCCTTGAGAGCGGGGATGCGCATCACGTCGACGAGCACGGCGGGCTTCGTCAGCCGCATGTTGAGCATCGGCATCAGGGACTGGCCGCCCGCGATGATCCGGGCCTCGGGGCCGTGCTGGCGCAGGGCTTCGAGGGCGTCGTCCACGGACGTGGCGCGCAGATAGGCGAAGGGCGCGGGTTTCATGCGGACACCCCCAGACGCGCGAGGAGCCATCGCAGGGCGGCCGGGAGGCGGAGCCCGCGCTTGCCGGACCCGCCGGCTCGCCGGGCGAGGGCCGTGAAGAACCCGCCGATGATCACCCGCGCGGCCCCGTCGAGGAGGCGTCCGCCCACCGCCGCGACCTTGCCGCCCACCGCCGCCTCGTAGACGTAGGCGATCCGCGTGCCCCCCGAGCCGTCGGGCTCCAGGGTCAAACGGCCGGTGCCGCCGCCGCTGCCGAGGCCGCCCGTCACCGTGCCGGTGAGCGTCACCGCCCGGGGCTCATCGAGATCGGAGAGGATCACCTCGGCCTTGTAGCGACCCTTCACTGGACCGACGCCGAGGGTGACGTCGGCCTGGAACCTTGTGTCGGAGAGCTTCCGCACCCCATGCGAACCGGGAATGATGGAGGCGAGCACGTTCGGGTCGAGGAGCATCGCCCAGACCGTCTCCGGCGGGGCAGTGACGGTGGCCGCGCCGTCGCCGCGCAGGGTCCGGTCGCCCGCCTTCGCGGCGGCCTTCGCGGCTCGACCGGCCGGCGGCGCCGGCTCGTCGCCCCCTGCCGCGAGGGCGGCGAGCTTGGCAGGCGTCAGGGGCAGGTCGATGGCCTCGAGGTCGAGGGCGTCGGCCACCGCGTTGGCGAGGCAGACCGGCGTCGACATGCAGTTTCCCTCACCGACCCCCTTCGCGCCGAGCGGCGTGAAGGGAGACGGGCTCTCGACGTGCAGGATGCGCAGGTCCGGCACCTCGGTCGCGGTGGGCAGGAGGTAATCGGCGAAGGTGCCGGACAGGAAGGCGCCGTCGTCGCCGTAGGCGAGTTCCTCGTAGACTGCCGCGCCGAGCGCCTGCGCGAAGCCGCCGCGCACCTGGCCCTCGACCATGCCCGGGTGCAGTACGCGCCCGCAATCGTGCATCGAGACGTAGCGGTCGATGGCGATTTTCCCCGTGACCCGGTCGATCTCCAGGCCGCAGATGTCGAAGATGAAGCCGTGGCAGAGGGAGGAATTGATATGGTCCTCCGCGTCCGGAGCGGTCAGCTCCGGGGGCGTCCAGAACACCGTCTCGCGGATCACCGCGCCGAGATCCTCGGGCACGAGGCCCGGCGACCAGTGGCTCGTGGCGGCCACCCGCGCGAAGGGCAGGCCTGCATCCGGGTTCAATCGCGAGGCGATGCGCCCACCCGCGAAGAGCAGGTCCTCGGGACGTAGGTTCAGCTGAGCCGCCGCGATCCGCGCGAGCCTGTCGCGCAGGCGGGTGGCGGCGAGGTGCGCGACCCCCGCCACGGCGGCGGCGAAGCGGCTCGCATAGTTGCCGGAGGCAATGGACCATGCGTCCTTGGCGGTGTCGAGGTCGGCCGTGACCCGGACCTGCTCCATCGGGAGGCCGAGGACGTCGGCCACCACCTGGGCCAGCACTGTCCGGTGCCCTTGGCCCTGCGGCACCGAAGCGACCTGCACCGTCACCGAGCCGACCGGATCGAGGGTGATGGTGGCGGTCGATTGCGCGCCGTTCTTCGGCCCGGCCTTGGTGCGCTCCTCCGCCGTCAGGACGGTGGTGATGTAGCCCATGTTGGAGACGCTGGGCTCGACCGCCGCCGTCAGGCCGATCCCATAGAGGCGGCCCTCGGCGCGGGCGGCGTCCCGTCGCCGCTTCAACTCGACGAGCCCGCCATCCCGGGCGGCTTCGTCGAGGGCGCGCTGGTAATTGCCGGAATCGTAGAGAGCGCCTGTCGCGGTGCGGTAGGGAAAAGCGTTGGCCGGGATTAGGTTTGCCCGGATCACCGCGAAGGGATCGAGGCCCAGCGTCACGGCGATGCGCTGCATCAGCCGTTCGAGCGGATAGTAGACCTGCGGCCCGCCAAAGCCGCGCACGAGGCCGGTCGGGGTCTTGTTGGTGAGCACCACCCGGTTGCGTACGGCGACGTTGCGGATGGCGTAGGCGCCGGTGAGGTTGCCGTGCATCCGGTAGAGCGTGGCGGGTTCGGGCGCCCGCAGGTAGGCGCCGCAATCCTCGACCTGATCCCAATCGAGAGCGGTGACGCGCCCGTCCGCCTCGAAGGCGGCCCGGAGGGTCGTGACCCGGTTCGTGGCGGAGACGGAGGCCGAGAGGTGCTCCAGCCGGTCCTCGATCCACTTCACCGGCCGTCCCACGAGGCGGGCCGTGGCAGCGATCAGGACCGCGTAGGGGGCGACGCCCTGTTTCACCCCAAAGCTGCCGCCGGAATCCGGGGGCGTGCGCAGGCGCAGGCGGTTGCCCGGCACCTTGAGCGCCCGGGCAACGACCGCGTGAATGCTGAACGGCCCCTGGAAGTTCGCGAGCACGTCGTAGGAGTCGTCGGTGGGGTCGTAGGAAGCGACGACGCCGTAGGTCTCCATCGGCGAGCCGGTGTTGCGCGGGTAGCGCACGGTCACGGACAGGCTGTGCGGGCTATCTGCGAAGGCGACCTCGGGGTCACCGTAGCGGAAACGCCGGTCGCTCACGAGATTCGCGCCGACACCCTCGTGCAGGATCTCGCTGTCGGGGGCGAGGGCCGCCAGCGGGTCGACCACCGCCGGGCGGACCCGGTACTGAACCTCGATCAGGTCGCAGCCGTCCTCCGCGAGGTAGCGGTCGCGGGCGACGACGATAGCCACCGGCTCGCCGACATAGCGCACCCGGTCCACCGCGATGGCGCGGGCATCGACGGCCGCCCGCAGGGCCGGGACGAGACCGGTGGTGACGGCATCAAGGTCGCGGCCCGTGATCACGGCGATGACGCCGGGCAGCGCCTTGGCCGCCTGGACGTCGATGGCGAGGATGTCCGCATGGGCGTGGGGCGAGCGCAGGATCGACGCGTGCAGCGTGCCGGGCCGCGTGCCGAGATCGTCGATGTAGCGGCCGAGCCCGGAGAGCAGGGCGGCGTCCTCAACGCGCTCTACGGACCGTCCGACATAGCTCGTTGACACGATGCCCAAGCCGCTTCCTCCACCGGACCTCTCGATGGGGTCCTTGTCGCGGGCAGAGTGACGGATCCGGGCGGGCGCCACGATGCCGAGGCATCTCGCGACTTACCCAAACGTCTCATTTTCGACGTCGCGGAGGGCCTTTGGCTTCACACGGCGGGTTGGCCGCTTCGCCGGACAATGCTGCGGAATACGCTTGGGGGCACGCTGACATGATCCCGGAAGAAGCGCGAGAAATGGGCAGGCGCGGCGAAGCCGAGGCGCGTGCCGATCGCCGCCAAGGATTCCTCGCTGCCCACGATCGACTCGACGGCTTGCTCGATGCGGATCGCGTTGAGGAAGACGTGGGGCGGAGCTCCGGTGGATTGCTCGAACAGGCGATAGAATTGCGCTCGGGAAAGGCCCGCCTCACGGGCCAGGGCCTCGATCCCCAACGTGGCACCGGGCTCGGCGCGCACTCGCGCGATAGTCCGCCGGATGCGCCAATCGCTGGCGTTGCGCCTGGCGGCGGCGCGGAGCGACTCGGCCTCCTCACGCCACGCGGTGAACCGCTCGATTACCGCGATCATCAGGCCCGACAGCAACTGATCCTGAATGTGCGAGGAGTGCGGCGCGTAGACCATCTCCGCAGCGAGGTCGTGCGCGAAGCGGCGGATCGTCGGAGTCACGCCGCCCAAGGGCTTTCCAAAGAAGCCAGGCGCTCCGCTCGCCGCCCAATTGCGCCGGAAGGCCCCCAGCCAGTCCGGCTCGATATAGAGGGCCAGGATCATCGCCTTGGCGCGGCGCGGATCATGGAGATAAGCGTGCGTTTCCCAGGCATTGACGAGCACGGCCTGTTCGTCGGTCAGCGCAACGACACGGTCCCCGACGAGGAACTCGGTGTCGTCCCCTTCGACCTTCAGAAGTACGTGGCAGTGCGGATGCGCGTGCCGAACAAGGCTCCGGTCCATGTCGAGGAGCGCCACGCGACCAAAGGTGCCATGAGCAATCTCGAGAGCCTCAGACATGCCTGCAAGTAGCATGATTCCGGCGGCACAACCAGTTTCTGGCCGGCCGGCTGATCGCATAAAATACGCCGTGTCATCGCTCCGACGATCTTACGGGATAGCTGATTTCCGTTCCGAGCCTACCCATCAGTGCTATGGCACCATCGACTTTCAGGACATGCAATGTTCTCCGGCGCCAGTATCGATCGCTTCATTGCGGCAAACGACAGTTCCAGTTGATGCCGACACTGTCTGCTTGCCGCGAGGCAGGCAGCGCGCTCCAGCGGCGGGTATGGGCGCCAAGCCGAATGTCTGGTTTTACCCGCGATTGCGATCCAGCGTGTCGTAGTCTGGCCGAGAGCCGTCATTCCGCTTTGGAGCAAACGAGTCAGAAAAGCGGACACAGGGCCTACGACCCGGCCCAGTCATTCGGGCTTCTGAACTGATGACCTCAGATTAGACTACGGGTTAGGCTCGATGCCGATGCTGCTGCGCCACCTTCACCCTTTTCAGGCGGTCAGACCTCTCAGCCTTTCTGCCAGACTCGCCGACGCGAGGTCGCCACGATTGAGGATCTGGCTCGCGCCGCGAAGCTTGCTCCGGTCGTCCGCCGAGAATTCCCGACCCGTCAATACGATCACCGAGATGTCCGAGCAGCCGGGCACGGCTCGCACGCCCTCTAGGAAGCCGAAGCCGTCCATGATGGGCATGTTTAAGTCCACGATGACCACGTCCGGCTTGGTGGCTGCCACGTGCTGCAGGCCTTCTTCCCCGTTCGAGGCTTCCACGACCGACCATCCGTCCTCCTCGAGGGTGGAGCGCATCGCCATGCGGGTCACGGCCTCGTCTTCGACCAAGAGCACGGTGCCGCGCCGGTCCGTCCCCGACAGCCTGAACTGATTCACAATCTTGCCAAACCGGGACCAGTCGACCGGCTTCAGCATGTAGTCCGAGGCGCCGAGCGATTCCGCGAGATTGCGTTGGTCGACGGACGTCACCATCACTACGGGCGTCGACGCAAGTATCGCGTCCGCTTTGATCTGGCTCAGCACCGACCACCCGTCCACACCCGGCATCATCACGTCCAGCACGATGGCGCGCGGTCGCAGCTTCCGGGCTAGGTCAAGGCCGCTCCTGCCGTTCGTGGCTGTCTGGACCCGGAAGCCCTCGCGATGAAGGAACCGCGTCGTGAGCGCGAGCTGGTCCGGATCGTCTTCGATGACCAGGATGACATCACCATCCAGCTCGTCGTCAACAATGATGTCCGGATCGTTCGAGGCTCGCTCATCGACGGGTGGAACAAAGGTTGCCGGCACGGTGAACGTGAATGTACTTCCCTGGTTAGGCGTGCTGGAGACCGTAACCGTCCCTTCCAGCATGTCGGCGAAGGAACGCGTGAGCGAGAGGCCGAGCCCGGTCCCCCCGAAGTTGCGCGTCGTGGAGGCGTCGGCCTGCTCGAAACGCTGGAACAGGCGCGAGACCTGCTCGGCCGTCATACCGATCCCAGCATCGGTGACAGAGAGCGAGAGCCGGTCGATGCCCGAGAGATCCGTCATGCGCGAGGCGGCGAGCGTGATGATCCCATTTTCCGTGAACTTGGCGGCATTGCTCAAGAAGTTGAAGAGCACCTGGCGTGTCTTCGTCAGGTCGGAATGCATCTGGCCCAGGCCGACCGCGAGTTGCAGTTCGAGCGTGTTGCCCCTCTTGCCGACCAGCATCGCGACCGAACTCGCGACGTCGCGCAGCATGTCCTCCACCGCAAAATCCTCGGTGTAGACCTCCATCTTGCCGCTCTCGACTTTGGAGAGGTCCAGCACGTCGTTGATCAGGCCGAGCAGGTGACGGGCGTTGCGCTCGACCTTGCCGATGTCGACCACGAGGTCCGACGCTGCGCAGCCGTCGGAGATCTCCTCACCCATCATCTCGCTATAGCCGATGATTGCGGAGAGCGGGGTGCGGAGTTCATGGCTCATGTTGGCCAGAAAATCGCTCTTCGCTGTGTTGGCCTGCTCGGCCGCTTCCTTAGCGGCCTCCGCCGTCGCATTGGCGCGGGTCAACGCCGCCTCCCTTTCGACGAGGATGTGGTTTGCAGCGTGGAGCCGCCCCAGCGTAGCTTCGTTCTGCGCGACGGACCGGCGCAGGGTGTGGCAGATGCACACGATGGTCGCGCCGACCAATGCGTACTGACACAGCAAGGCATCGTCGACGCCGTTGAGCATCCCGTCCTGCGTGTAGAACCACGCGGCGATCAGGGTGGACAACGACAAGGCCAGCGTTCCTGGACCCCAGCCAAAAGCGAGGCTCGCGAGCAAGAGAACCGGGATGTACAACAGGAACGGCGCGACGTAGGCCGGAGCGAGGAACCGAACGAACGTCATGGCGCCGACAAACAGCAGCGTGACGCTGTAGTCGGTGACCGGCGCGTGACGCCGGCGGGCGACCGTCCCGATCAGGTTGTGCAAGCTGCTCATGAGACGTGAGTGTCACGTGCCGGATGCTTTGCAAAGCGAGCGCGTCCTGCACCCGCCTCGGGGCACGCCGAAGGTCGTCGCAGAACGCGGGCCGCGGTCATCATGCTCGGGCAGCCAGAATGAACGAGCCGGGCGTGCGATAGATGTCTGGTTCGGCGCGGCAACTCGCCGTCCGCGGGGGTGCGCGATTAAGTCCACGTTGAGCGGCGGGGTTTATTCCGCGGCCGGACCGTTGCCTGGGTGTGGAGCGGTCGGACGAGGTCGATGGAACGGTCAGCGCAGCCTACGGATACCCCATCGGCGGTGACCGATGAGCACGATGCGGTCATCGAGGCTGCCGAGGAGGTAGTCCTCGATCCCCTTGCAGACTTCCCGCATATCAACCTGCGCGCGGGTGTGGAGCCGTGGGAGAAGCGCCGGGCGGCCGGCAAGGTTCTGCGCCTGGAACTGCCCCACGCTGCCCATGCCAACCTCAATATCGCCCGCGATCGTCCCGACCCGGTGACCCTCATCGAAGCGGCGCACGCGGGACGGCAATCACACCTGATCCCGCTGCGGGTCGCCCGCATGGCCTCCTCGCCGTTCGCCTTTCTGCGCGGCGCCGCGCAAGTCATGGCCTGGGATCTGGCACAGGGACCGCGCGGCGCCATCGATGTAGTTATGAACGGCGACGCGCATATCTCGAACTTCGGGCTTTTTGGATCGCCCCAGGGCGATGTGGTGCTCGACCTCAACGACTTCGACGAGGTGACGGTCGGGCCGTGGGAGTGGGACCTGAAGCGGCTTTGCGCGAGCATTGAGGTCGCCGCGCGGGATGCAGACGTCGCCGCATCGGAACGGCGGCAGGCGGTACTGAGCGCGGTGGCGGGTTACCAGCACACGATGGACGATCTCGCCCCGCGCGGCTCGCTCGACGTGTGGCGGCGCGCGGCACGCGCCGAGGACCTCGCCTTCGCCGGCATCGAGATCGACGCGCGCTCACAGGCTGTGGTTCACAGGGCTGTCGAGAAGGCGCGGCGGAAGAACAACACGAGCTTGCTCGACCAGGTTGGCGAGCGTCGCACGGACGGTGGCTGGCGCTTTCGCGAGGAGCCGCCGATCCTCGTCCGCGTCGATGAGGCCACGCGCGAGCTTGTGACCTCCGGTCTGGAGCGCTACGCCGAGACGCTGCCGCGCGAGCGGCGGTTCATGCTCAGCCGCTACCATGTGGTCGACGTGGCCCACCGCGTCGTCGGTGTCGGGAGCGTCGGGACCCGGGCCTACGTCGCGCTGCTGTGCGGCAACTCCGATCGAGACGTCCTCTTCCTCCAAGTGAAGGAAGCCGTGCGGCCGGCGCACGCGCCCTATCTGCGCGGCATGCCCAGGCCCTATGCCGATCACGAAGGCGAGCGCGTGATCTACGGTCAGCGCCTCCTGCAGGCCGTGGGCGATCCGCTGCTGGGATGGACGAAGATCGAAGGGCGTCCGTTCTACGTGCGGCAGATGAAGAACATGAAGGGCGAGATCCCGGTCGCGCGCATGACAGGCCGATCACTCCTGTACTTCTCGCACGGGTACGGAGCGCTGCTCGCCAAGGCCCACGCACGAACCGGGGATGCGGCAGCGATCGCAGGTTACTGCGGTCATGACGGCCGTGCCGATCTGCGCGAAGCCCTGGCCGACTGGGCTATGGCCTACGGAGAACGGAACGCTGAGGATTATCGGACCTTTCGGGACGCCATCGCGGCGGGCAGGCTTCGCGCGGCCGACGATCCGCATCTCTGACCTTACGGGTGCGGTCGCGATCGCCCGGACACAGCGGGCTTCTCTCGGTGTGTGGGACCCTGGTCGAGCCTGCACCGACGGCGTCGTTCGCCCGCGCGTGTAGCCCCGAACTTGGCGCCGCACGAGCCGAGCCGTCGCCGGACCGGGGCGCTGTGACGGGTCGAACCGTCTCCCCTACGCATGGCCGCCTCGTCCGGCGTGCCGGCCTCTGGATCGCCGGAGCGTTGCGACGTCGATCCCCATGCCGGACCCGGCACAGCCGGACCGCTGCCTGAGGCGGCAGATTCTGGCTGCATCAAGCCTACCCGCCGACGCTGACCTCCACAGACATGTCCAGAAAGGCGTCCGCCGGCCCGGCGAAGCTTCCGACCAGCGGCATGGCCTGTCGAATGTCGCGTGCGACCGCGACCGGGATCAGGCTCGCGCCGCCGACGCTGCGGTTCGTCGGATCGAAGGTGATCCACCCGGCACCCGGCAGGAAGGCCTCCGCCCAGGCATGCGTGGCTCCCGCATCGGCGGAGCCGAGCAGCGTTCGCGACGGGTCGTGGAGGTAGCCGGACACGACCCGGGCTCCGAAGCCGAGGCTGCGCACCGCCTCGACGAAGAGCGTCGCCAGGTCCCGGCACGACCCCATCCCCAGAGACAGGGTCTGGCTCGGCGACTGCGTGCCCTCGTCTTCCCGACCTTGGTAGGCGATGGTGCCACCGACCCCGGCGTTCAGATCCTTGAGGAGCGACAGGGTGTCGGTTGGGCAGGACGCCACGAACCCCTGCGCCCAGGCCCGCAGGCTCGGCTCCCCCTCCGGATATTGCGGGATCGTCAGGGCGCCGAGGTCCGTCCACTCGTCATCGGTGTACTGGAACGGGAACGCGATGGCGGAGGCGGCGATGGCGAAGACGGGATAAGCCTCGGCCGAGAGTTCGACCCGAGATACGCTCTCCACGACGAGGCGATCAGTCGAGGGCCCGAACGTGGCCGTCGCCACGGCGTTGCCGGCGACGTCGTAGGCCCAGGTCACGGTGGCGTCAGGCGACAGGGTGATGTTGCTCGACAGCAGGCGCAGGTCGCGGCTCTCCCGCGGGCGCATCATCAGCCGGTGCGGTCCGAGATTGACGGGCTGGCGATAGCGGTACATCGTCTGGTGGCGGATACGCAGGTCGATCAAAAATCTGTCCCTTCGGTCCGGCCCGGCTGTGCACGGCATGCAGGCTGCCGCGACGCAGCCTAGCATGGATCCAGCCACGTACCGGCCCTGAAAATTGGACGATCTGCCCAGATCACGGTTCCATCGGGAGGCAACCTTCCGCTCCCGAGCGAGCTTTAGCTGTGTGACACATGATTCCAAGGGCGATGCGCCCCACGCCCTCGTCGTCGACGACGACGCCCTGATCCTGATGGAGGCGACCAGTATCCTTGAGGATGCGGGGTTCCAGGTGCTGGAAGCGATGAACGTCGTCCAGGCTCTGTGAATATTGGATCAGCATCATGACGCGGTTCAACTACTCTTCACTGACGTGCACATGCCGGGGAATGCCGACGGCTTCGACTTGGCAAGGCAGACAAATGAGCGCTGGCCGCACATCGCGGTCGTGGTCGCCTCGGGCCGGGCCGCGCCTGAGCCCGGCGACCTGCCGGAGGGCGCGACGTTCATCGGCAAACCGTTCAGCGCCGAGGTCGTCCGGCATCATGTCCGCAAAACACTGCCGGACGAGAGGCACCCGAAACAGTTGAGGACGTAGTCTTTCGAACCTGGCGTTTCGTACCTGATGCGAGAGTCTTTCGCGACCGGAAGTAGCTCTTGGAGACGCCCGTCCTCGGGTTATCTGATCGCCTGAAGTTGGCGTCAGCCGCTGGTAAATTCCGGAGGAAGTCGGACGGGAAAGCAGAGGCGCTGCACCACAAGCAACCGCTTCGATTTGGATAGTCCCTGTCGATCCAGGAAGACGCCTTCTCATATGCTGGCGCTGTCTTGTCGTCGCCGCTGCCGCCGCATTGATAAAAACTTTGATAATCAGTCAGGACACACTTTTGTGTAAATTATCTTGGTCTGGGGGCCGCGCCCAGGGGACGTGAGGCGTCCGCGGCGGCAATGCAGCGATCCCTGTTACCGAAATTAACGAGACAAGAAGTAGAGCCGAAGGCGGGAAATAATTTGCCGCGGTCAGCTCCTTTGTAGCGATGCCGCCTATCGAGAGGCTCAATACCGGGATAGAGACTGCATCATAACGATGGGAAAAACCTGATGCGAATGGACGGCGTCGAGGTCCTGATAAGGACGCTCACGGAAGACGAGGCCGCCATCCTCGAAGCCTGGAACATATCTCTCCGGAAAGGGACCTCCCTGCAGAGCGGTCGGATCCGAGAGGCCGAGCTCCAGACCCAGGCCAAGGCCGTGTTCGGCCTGCTTCGGGACGGACTTTCGTCCGGTGGGGTCGACGCGGACGCGGAAAGCTATACCCCGCTGCGCGAAAACCTCGCCGATATCTCCCGCTCGCGGGCGATCCAGGGGTTCACGCCGACCGACACCGCCAACTTCGTCTTCTCGCTCAAAGAGCCGATTTTCGAGGCGCTGCGGCGCAAGTCGGCCGCGGACGCCTCGGCCTTGGCCGCCGGCGTATGGGCGGCGGGGAAGGTACTCGACCGGCTCGGGCTGCTCACGATGGAGGTGTTCCTAGCCAGCCGCGAAGAGGTCATCGGGCGCCAGGGGCAGGAGATCGCCGAGCTCTCCACGCCCGTGGTTCGCCTCTGGGACGGTATCCTGGCGCTGCCGCTCATCGGCACCCTCGACAGTGCCCGCACCGGTGTCGTGATGGAGAACCTGCTCCAGGCCATCGTCGACGAAGAGGCCGAGATCGCCATCATCGACATCACCGGCGTGCCGACCGTCGACACCCTGGTGGCGCAGCACCTGCTCAAGACCGTGGCGGCCGCCCGCCTGATGGGCGCCGACTGCATCGTCTCCGGCATCCGGCCGCAGATCGCGCAGACCATGGTCCATCTCGGCGTGGAGCTGAACGTTATCTCGAAGGCGACGTTGGCCGACGCCTTCGCGCTCGCCCTCAGGCGGACTGGCCGCAAGGTTGTGCGCCAGCAGTCGGCTGAGGAGCGCCGCTGAGGCCATGGACCGCATCCCGATCCTCAAGCTCGGCGGCACGCTGATCGTCACCATCCAGGTCGACATGCACGACCGCCTCGCGCTGGCCCTGGAGGAGGATCTGACGGCGATGATCGCGCGCACCGGCGCGCGCGGCGTGCTCATCGAGATCTCGGCGCTGGAGATCGTCGATTCCTTCATCGGGCGCATGTTGGTGAGCATCGCGGCTGTCTCGCGCGTCCTCGACGCGGAAACGGTCCTGGCCGGTATGCGGCCGGCGGTCGCCATCACTTTGGTCGAGCTTGGCTTGGAGCTTACCGGCATCAGGACAGCCCTCAACGTCGAGCGCGGCATGGCCTTGTTGAAGGCGCGCTTGCCCGAGGACGGCGCGGGGCATTGGAGCGACCGTGACGGTCTCGAAGACTGAGACCATCCCCGTCCGGTCCGGTGACGACGTCGTCCGCGTGAGGCAACGCGTGCGTGCCCTCGCCATCGACATCGGCCTCGGGCTCGTCGATCAGACGAAGATCATCACCGCCGCGAGCGAGCTCGCGCGCAACACCCTCGATTACGGGGGTGGCGGTGAGGTCCGCGCGGAGAGCGTCCAGGCCGGGACGCGCAAGGGCCTGCGCCTGACCTTCGAGGACCAGGGCCCCGGCATCGCCGACATCGAGCAGGCGATGACTGACCACTACACCTCCGGCAAGGGCCTCGGCCTCGGCCTGGGCGGGGCCAAGCGCCTCTCGAACGAATTTCAGATCGAATCGAGCCCCGGCGTCGGAACTCGCGTCATGATCACCCGGTGGAAATGAACATGGACCGGGTCACCGTCACGGAAGCGAGCCAAGTGGCCGAGGCCCGACGACGCGCAGTGGCCGTCGCTCAGTCCATCGGCTTCGACGAGACCGCGGCTGGCCGCATCGCGCTCGTGGTGACCGAACTCGCCACCAACGTGGTCAAGTACGGCGTGCCGGGCGAGGTCTTGGTCGGCACCTACGAGGACGGGACAGGCTCGGGCGTCGAGATCCTCGTGCTCGACAAGGGCGAAGGGTTCTCGAATCTCGGTCTGGCCCTGACGGACGGACACTCCACTGGCGGCAGCGCGGGCGAGGGCCTTGGCGCGGTGCGCCGCATCTCCGACGCTTTCGACATCGTGTCCCGCCCCGAGCTGGGCACGGCGGTGTTGGCGCGCCTTTCAATCGACAGGAAGGCCGTTTCGGACGCCGTGCCGGGCTATGGGGCGGTGGCGGTCCCCCTGAAGGGTGAGACCGCCAACGGCGACGCCTACGCCGTGCGCGAGCGCGCCGACGGCTGGACCGCCGTGGTGTCGGACGGCCTCGGCCACGGGCCGGAGGCCGCCAAGGCTTCCGAAGAAGCGCTGAAGCTGTTCCGGAGACATCAGGACAAGCCGCCCGCCGCGATTCTGTCCGCCATCCATGCAGGCCTGTCGCACACGCGAGGGGGTGCGATCTCCGTCGCGCGGTATGAGCGGAACCGGGGCACTCTCGCGTTTGCCGGCATCGGCAACGTGCTGGGTGCGGTCGTCTCCGGCACCGTGACCAAGCGGACGGTCAGCCTCGCCGGGACGGCAGGGCACGCGGCTCGGCGCATCCAGGAGTTCGAGTACCCCATGCGGCCGGACGACCTGTTCGTGCTGTGCTCAGACGGGATCGCCACGGCTTGGTCGCTGGACGCCCATCCCGGCATCGCCGCCGCCCATCCGACGCTCGTGGCCGGGGTGATCTATCGCGACTTCGCCAGGGCCTGGGACGATGCCACCGTGCTCGTCGTGCGGGATGGGACGCGATGAGGTGGCCGCTCCTCACCAGTGCTATCCAGCACGAGGACGATATCGCGACGGTGCGCCAGCGCGTGCGCCGGCTGGCCGAGCGCCTGGGCTTCGAGATCCAGGACCAGACCCGCATCGCCACGGCAGTGTCCGAGATCGCGCGCAACGCCTACGGCTACGCCGGTGGCGGTCGCATCGAGTACGGCCTCGATCAGCTCGATCGGGACAGAGGCGAGCAGTTCCTGGTCATCAGGGTGAGCGACAAGGGACCGGGCATCGCCGATCTCGACGCCATCCTCGAAGGGCGCTTCCGCTCGACGACGGGCCTCGGCATCGGCATCACCGGTTCACGGCGGCTGATGGACCGCTTCGAGGTCGACACGGTGGCCGGCAACGGCACTGTCGTGACGTTCGGGAAGCGGCTTCCATCCGGGACCGGACGTTTTACGGGACCGAGGCTCGCGACCCTAGCCGAGTATGTCGCCCGGGCCAGGACTGAGGAACCGCTGGTCGCCTTGCGCGAGCAGAACCGGGAGCTTCTGCGCAGCCTCGCCGCGCTGGCCGAACGTGAGGAGGAAACCAAACGCCTGAACCAGGAACTCTCCGAGACGAACCGGGGCGTGGTCGCGCTCCACGCGGAGTTGGAGTCACAAGCCGTGCTCCTGCGCGAGGCGGGCGTTCTCCTGGAAAGCCAAGTGGCTGCCCGCACAGCCGAACTTGCTGAGGCAAACGCTCGGCTCCTGGCCGAGGCGGTCGAGCGCGAGCGGATGGAGCAGGACCTGCGGCAATCCCAGAAGCTCGAAGCGGTCGGGCAATTGACTGGCGGCGTCGCGCACGACTTCAACAACCTGCTGACCATCATCCGCTCGTCCGTCGACTTCCTCCGCCGCCCGGATTTGCCGGAAGACCGGCGCAAGCGGTACATGGACGCCGTCTCCGACACCGTCGACCGCGCCGCCAAGCTGACCGGACAGCTCCTGGCCTTCGCACGTCGCCAGTCCCTGAAGCCTGAGGTGTTCGAGGTCGGTGAACGCCTGCGCGGCGTGGCCGAGATGCTCGACACCATCACCGGCACGCGCATCCAAGTCAGGGTCGAGATGTCGGACAGACCCGCCCTGGTACGCGCCGACCTCAACCAGTTCGAGACGGCCCTGGTGAACATCGCCGTCAACGCCCGCGACGCCATGGACGGCAGCGGCACGCTGACGATGCGGGTGGCGGCCGGGCGGGCCATGCCGATGATCCGGGGGCATGCCGGCTCACGGGGGCCGTTCGTGGCGGTCTCGCTCGCCGACACCGGCTCGGGCATCCCCCCGGAGGTACTCGGGCGCATATTCGAACCGTTCTTTACGACCAAGGACGTCGGGCGCGGCACGGGTCTCGGACTCTCCCAAGTGTTCGGGTTTACCAAGCAGTCCGGCGGCGACGTGGATGTGACAAGCGAGAGCGGCCAGGGGACGGTCTTCACCCTCTACTTGCCCGAAGTCTCGTCCGAGACAGCCGAAGCCCCTGTCTCCGACCCCGACGCCGCTCTGTCGCCGGTCGGTCTCGGTCAGCGCATCCTGCTCGTGGAAGATAACCTGGAGGTCGGAGGCTTCTGCACCCAGATCTTGGAGGATCTCGGATACGCACCCGAGTGGGTCGTCAACGCGGAAGAGGCGCTCGAGCGTCTCGGGACGGACGGTGCAGGCTTTCAGGCCGTCTTCTCCGACGTCGTCATGCCAGGTATGGGCGGGATTGAGCTCGCCAGAGCGTTGCGCATGCGCATTCCGACCCTGCCGGTGATCCTGGCCTCGGGCTACAGCCATGTCCTGGCCCAGGAGGACAGCCACGGCTTCGAGTTAATCCACAAGCCCTATTCGGCCGCGCAGGTTGGCCGGGTTTTGCGTCGGATCATCGGCGCCTCGCCTCACAACTGCTGATGCTCATCCACCGGTGACGCGCTATCCGCAGTCGGCCATGGCCAACTTCCCACTCATGGTCTCGACCAGATTGCGCACGTTCACGTGGCTTCCGAACCCGCGACGTCTCGACTGCTGAAGAAGCGTCTGCTTCCGCGATGCGCTGGGGTGAGGCTGTACGGCGGGAATGGGCGCATTGCTGCTGGGCTGGTCTCGAAGCCCCTCGACGCAGAAGCCGAGGGGCCGAACGCTCAAATCTCAGTTCCCTCGGCTAGGGTCAAAGCATCTTCGACGTCGACGCCGAGGTACCTGACCGTGCTCTCGATCTTGGTATGGCCGAGCAGGATCTGGACGGCACGCAGGTTGCCGGTCCGCTTGTAGATTAACGACGCCTTCGTGCGTCGGAGGGAATGGGTGCCATAGTCCTCGCTGCGCAGCCCGATGCCTGTGACCCACTCATCGACCAGGCGCGCATACTGCCGGGTGCTGATATGCGTGACGCCGTCGAGCCGGCTCGGGAAGGCATAGTCGTCGAGCGTTCCACCCCTGGCCTCCAGCCATGCGAGGATGCTGGTACGGGCGGGTTCGAGCAGTTCGAACTGCACTGGTCGGCCGGTCTTGCGCTGGATGACGATGGCGCGGCTCCGGACGCGACCACCGCTGACGAGGTCGCCGATCTTGAGCTTTACGATGTCGCAGCCACGAAGTTTGCTGTCGATGGCGAGGTCGAACAGCGCCCGGTCGCGTGTCCGCCGTTCGCGGTCGAGCCAGAACCGGATGGCCCAGACTTGTTGAGGTTTGAGGGCTCGCTTGGCGCCGAGCTTGCGGCCAGCGTTCCAAGCCGGCCGCCCTTTCGTAGCCGGATCGTGTGCTGAATGTCCCATCATCTGTCTCCTCGCCGGCCCATGCCGACGCGGGAAGGAGACACCCGAACCGAGGCTCTGAAGATGGGGGCATATGCGGACGTTCCGTTGGCGACCCAACCCAGCCACTTAGAGCGCGGGGAGCCCTTCCCATAAGCGGTCATAACCTCGGCCGACTGACAGCTTCGGCTCGGGGTAGCAATCGGAGCTTAGTCTGCCGCCAGATAGCTGACGTTCTACCTTCGACCTTGATCGGCGACAGGATTCGCTCTCTCCTGTACCCCAAAGGCGGGTAAGCCCTGCAATGCCGTAGCAACCTACGACGCGCTGGCGCAGTCTACTGTGTCTGCGTCACGCCAGTGCGTGTGGGCCACCGAGGTCGCAGGCGCGGCGTGCAAACCGGTCGGTCATTCCTGCTCGATCAGGTCCGTGAAGTTGGCGACGATCCCGGGCATGCGGCTGCCCTTGCGGGTCGCGGCCATCAGCCGGACCCGGTAGCGGGCGCCGTCAGCCCCCTCGATCGTCCGCTCGGAGGGCCGGTTCGCCGCCAACACCGTCGGGATCTCGTCCAACATCCAAGCTAGAGGAATCGGCGCAGAGAAGTTGCGCAGGGAGCGCCCTACATCACTCGGTTGTAGGCCGAAAATCTGCGCCGCCGCGTTGGTGAACATGCGGATGTGGAGATCCGGAGTCAGAAGCACGCTCGCGACGTTCATGCCCTCAAACAACGTGGCCTGATCTTCGATTAACTGATCTATGGCCTCAATCTTGCATGTCAGTTCGGAATTAACCGTCTGAAGTTCCTCGTTCAGAGACTGTGTCTCCTCCTTCGACGCCTCCAGCTCCTCGTTGGCGGCCTGCATCTCCTCGTTGACCGAGTACAGCTCCTCGTTCGACGATTTGAGTTCCTCGAGGGAGGTCTCGTATTCCTCGATCACAGCCTGGAGCCGTTCCCGCGTCACACTCAATTCACGCTCAAGGCCCTGCAGCGCTGTGTCCCGCTCGTTCGCCTCCAGCGCCTGCTGGCGCTCCTTCTCGATGGGGGCAGCGGCCTCGTTGAAAACGACCAAGAAAAGCGGCTCGATCGCGCCGGGCGTGTTCAGCGGCTTGACCACCAGGGAGATCGACTGGAGACGGCCGTCCGGCAGTTCGACGCCGATGCCGCCACGCGAGACCAGGGTGTTGCCCTCGATCGCCTCGCGCAGGGCTGTCCGGAGATCCAGGCGCAAGCCTTTGCGCGCCATCGCGGCTAGTTCCCGGGTTGGCTGGCCAGGCACGACTTCCAGGTGATCGCCGATCCGCGACGAGTAGTGCACGGCCTCGCCCGTCCGCGTCACAACCGCGTGCGGCGGTGTGAACTCGGACAGCATCTGCGTCTCGACTGCGTGCCGCAGAGCAGCATGCGTAGTCACGTGGCGCCGGTGCGGCTGGCCGGTATTCGTGAAGGTCGGCGTATCCGGCCCTGACATCGGCGGCAGCCGCGCCGGCGGGATCGCGTCGCGAGCCTGGAAGATGCGGTTCCGCTTGTCGATCGTTTCAAACAGATCCTCGAACCGCGTGACATTCTCGGCCATCCCGATGAACAGGTAGCCGCGCGGCCGCAGGGCATAGTGCAGCACCGGCATCAGCTGCTGCTGGGCCTCGACGCCGAGGTAGATCATCAGGTTGCGGCAGGAGATGAGATCGAGGCGCGAGAACGGCGGGTCGCGCAGCACGCTGTGCGGGGCGAACGTGCACAGGTCACGCACGGACTTCGCGACCACCGCGCTGTCGCCCTCGACAACGAAGTACTGCGCGATCCGCTCGGGAGAGACAGCATCAAGGTAAGCCCTCGGGTAGCGGCCGGTCCGGGCTACCGCGAGCGAACGCTCGTCGATGTCCGTGGCGAAGATCTGCACCCGCGGTGGATCCGCCATGGTGAGCATGTTCTCGCGCAGGAGGATGGCCAGGGAGTAGACCTCTTCGCCGGTCGAGCAGGCCGGTACCCAGATCCGCACGACATCGGTCGCCGCGCGTGCGTCGAGCAGCTTCGGGATGACCTGGGTGGCCAGGGACTCGAAGGCGGCGGTGTCGCGGAAGAAGTTCGTCACGCCGATCAGGAGGTCCCGGAACAGCACCCCGACCTCGGCCGGGTCGGCACGCAGCAGCTTGAGGTAGCCGTTCGGCCCGGCCGCGCCGACGATGCCGATGCGGCGCTGAAGGCGGCGCACGAAGGTGCTGGGCTTGTAGCCCGAGAAGTCGTGGCCGACCTGGCGGCGGAGGATGGCGAAGATCTCGGTGAGCAGCTCGGCGTCGAGCCCCCGCGCGTCCGCGTCGCCCTGGGTGGCCAGCGCGTCCGGCGCGGCGGCGAGGTGCGCGGCGGCGTGCGCGGCGATCCGCTCGCCCATCCGGTCGGCCATCTCGCCGAAATCGACGAAGCCGGTCCGGAGTGAACTGAGCGGCATGTCCGCGGTCTCGGGGCCGTAACCATCCGCGGTCTGAGCCAGGGTCAGGCCACCGTGCTCCTTGATCGCCTTGACGCCGATGGCACCGTCGCCGTCGCCGCCGGACAGGATCACGCCGACCGCACGCTCGCCCTGGTCTAGGGCCAGGGCGGTCAGGAAAAGGTCGATCGGCTTGGTCTCGCGGCCCGCTGGCTCCAGCGGCGTCAAAGTCAGCCGGCCGCCCGCGATGCCCATGACGAAACCGGCAGGCATGACGTAGACGTGGCCCGGCCGGACCGGCACACCGTCGGTGGCGGCTTCGACCTCGAGCGACGTGAACTGGGCCAGCACGTTCGGGAGCTGGCTTTTATGTCCCCGGCTGAGATGCGTCACGACCACGAAGGCGGCCCTGAGCGTCTCGGGCACCCCTCGGAAGAAGCTCCGCATCGCCTCGATGCCGCCTGCGGACGCGCCGATGCCGACAACTGGAAAGTGGTCCTGGTCCATCACCCCGTTCTGAGCCCCCGGATCGATGCCACCCCGTTCGTCGGGTTTCAGCATCCTGCGTTCTCACCCGTTGTCGAGGCCAACCGCGCGGATCAGTCGTCCCGCGTGGCCTCCTGCACGACGTAGGCTAGGCAGCGGGCCCGCGCTTCGGGACTCTTCAGCCGCGCGAACAGGCGCAGCAACGTCACAACGTGAGCCGGATCACCCATTGCCATCACCGCATTTGCGACGTTGGGGGCCTCATCCGGTTTGTCTGCGAGGAAAGCCGCGACGGGAACGCCCAGGGCCTGCGCAATGCGGTCCAGTGCGTCAGTGTCACAGCCGGCCTGCGGATCGTCGCCGTTCATCTGGCACCTCCACTGGCGCTTGCGGGCCGTCGATCAATGCGTTGCGAGCCCGACCGCCTTTGGTCCAAACGCTCTCGCGATGCGACAACCGACATGATGGAGCACCTGACCGAGGAGGTTGCGGGTCAGTACGTCGGGCTCATCTTTCGCGGCCTCGTAGGCGTCGATGAGGCACTCCACGAGATACTGCGAGGGCGCAACGTCGTCGCTGAGCGTCGCTGAGCCAGCCATGGAGTTCGACTGAACCCGTGAGCGCCGGACGAGCTCACGCGATGCATCCAGCGTCCGCCTTGTTTCCTCGGCCGCCGCACGCAATTCGCGGGCAACCTCAAGGCTCCGATCTGCTAGATGGAGGCGGTCATTCATAGGCGTTCCAAACTTCGCAGCACGCCGAAGCGTCGATCAACTTTGGGCTTGACGGGCGATCATGCTCTCAATTTCTAGATGCGGCAAACTTGTGTAAACCGCGGCTCGGTCATCCGACACCTTCCCCGCTCAGCATGAGCGTATCAGAGGTGTCCGCGATGCCGAGGGAGGATCACTCTCGGCCAAGGGCGACGCGCTGGAGCGGTTGACCCGCATCGTCGATTTCGAGCTATTCCGGGACGACCTCGCCTGTGCCGTGCCCCGCTCAGACGGGTCGAAGGGCGGTCGCCCACCGTTCGATCTGGTCTTCATGTTCAAGGTGCTGATCCTCCAGGCCAGCCACTCGCTGTCGGACGAGCGCACGGAGTTCCTGATCAAGGACCGGCTGTCGTTCATGCGCTTCCTCGGGCTCGGGTTGTCCGACTCGGTGCCCGACGCCAACACGATCTGGACGTTCCGCGAGGCGCTCACCCGGGCCGAGATTGCGGGGAAGCCGGCCATCGCAGTGCTGTTTTCAGCCTACGACACGGCCCTGCGGCACGCCGGTTTCCTAGCGATGGGTGGGCTGATCGTCGACGCGACCGTGGTGGCCGCACCCAAGCAGCGCAACACGGAAGCCGAGAGGGCGGATCTGAAGGCCGGCCGTGTGCCCGACGCCTGGAAGGCCAAGCCGGCCAGGCTCGCCCAGAAGGACCGCGACGCGCTGGACGATCAAATGGTCGAAGGCCAAGCCGGCTGAATATGGGTCGAAGCGGATCGACCTCGCGGTGCCGACCTTCGGCTACAAGAACCACGTCGGCATCGATCGCCGCCATGGGCTGATCCGAACCTGGACCGCTACCGACGCGGCCCGCCACGACGGGGCGCAGCTGCCCAGTCTCCTCTCGAAGGCCAATACCGCCAGCGACGTCTGGGCCGATACGGCCTACCGCTCGAAGGCCAACGAGGCACACTTGGCGGGCAACGGCTTTCGCTCCCGCATCCATCGCAAGAAGCCGCCGGGCAAGCCGATGGCGAGGAACATCGCCCGGGCCAACGGCGAAAAGTCGAAGGTCCGCGTCGCCATCGAGCACGTCTTCGCTCGGCAGAAGGGGCCGATGGGCTCGTGGTGCGCACGGTTGGCTTGGCGAGAGCCCGGATGAAGATCGGACTGGCCAATCTGATCTACAACATGAATCGGGCGGTCTGGCTCAACGGATCCCGGACGAAGACCGCCTGAGGGCCGGGATCGAGGGCTTTTTGCCCCGACCGGGACCAGCGTGAGGATAGCATCGGATCGCCAAAGCGCTCGGCATTTCGCTGATCCCACCAAGAGACCGCCCTCATCGAGGTAATTGGAGGTGCCCATCTTTAGGGCGCCCGATAGCGCGCGTGAGCCCTCTTAGAAATTGCCTTCAGTGGCGGCGATTGGCGCAGATCCATGACTCCCTCCGTCAGCCGGAGCCTGTGTGAAATATTTAATCCGTTCTGACCCTTCAAAAATCCCTTGCTCGCGCCGGCAGTTGGCCGTCAGCGGGACAGCGACAGAGCATTCGATCTACAGCGCCTCGCGATAAAACTCGTCGACGCGTTCAAGGTCTTTTTTGATGAGCGCCGAACTGCTTCTCGAACCAGTTGCGAGATCAGTTAGCATCACATCATGGTAGCCCTTGCGGATATACTCGCGAGCTTCTTCGTACGCTGACTGGGTCGTGTTATGTTTTGTGATTACTGCGCCTGTTCTGTTTGTATATGAGACCGTGAAACGTATCAAAGCCATTCTCCTGATGAAGATAAGACAAGAAGCCCACCGCGGCGTTAGGCCGGGTGGGCTGTGATGGGTCGGTACTTAGGTAATAGGAAGACACGCGAGCGGGCGATCGGTTCCGAAGGCCACAATCCGACTTCGCCATTTAGGCCCGTATTTCTGCACGATGTCGCGAAATAGGACACCGCTAGTATTGGTGCGATGCGTTCGCTGGCAGCTATCCTGCCGGGCCGCGCTCTGCTGAGGTGCGGGCACGTTGATGCTTTCAGACCCAATAGAGCAGTCAGCGGCCCATCGTCAATCTGAGGCTGGCTATGGCTTTACAAAAAATCTCATGAGTCTCGGTAGTCGCAATATGATCGCCTAGATACCATATTTATAATGTCAGGCAATAAAAGGTGTTTTGCAATGCCCCGCATGTCGCTCAATGCTCGCGGACAATTGGTGGCGCCGAGTTCTAAGAAGGGATCATCGCAAGTAAATGACAATAATATCTGTGACGAAATAGAGTTAAGACGAGCGAATTTTGGAGAGCGAACCATGAGTTTCAGATAATCGAAGTTGACGCGAGATATGAACCTCAAGGAAAGCAATTTTGTTGGGAAGGTAAGCTCACCCGCAAATCTCCGCGCGTCAAAAGGAGGAACGTCATGCTGAGTCCGGTTGACGCCTTAAAAGAGCTGCGCGACCAGATGGTGATGAACCGCCGAAAAATCGTGGATCAGCAGGAAAGCATCAAAAATGTGCAGGCCGAAATCGAAGCTATAGATCGGGCCATTGCGGACGAGGAGTCTATCAGCAGGAAGGCCGGCTCCAAAGCTACATAACCATTGCGGGGGTGCGGCCGGATGCGCAAGCTGCTCCACCTCCGCCATCTGCCGCCTATGGCTCTGCACGACCTCGCGGAAGAGGTTGCCGGAAGCTGCGAATGAGCTATCCCAAAGCGATGCGCCACGCTCTCGCCGTCCTCGTTTTACTCTCCGGTCCGGTTCTGGCGGCGGAGCCGATCGTAGGCCGTGCTTCCGTCACGGACGGTGACACGGTGGTGATCCGCAGCACTCGGGTCCGCCTGCACGGCATCGACGCGCCGGAGAGTGCTCAGCTTTGTCAGGACGCTGCCGGCAAGTCCTACCGGTGCGGGCAAGTGGCGGCGCTCGCCCTGGCTCGCCAGATCGGCGAGGCGATTATCTCCTGTGAGCCGCGCGATACTGATCGGTATGGCCGAACCGTTGCGATATGCCGGAAAGGCGACGAAGACCTGAACGCCTGGATGGCGAGCCAGGGCTACGCCACGGCCTACCAGCGTTACTCCCGCGACTACGTCGGGGTCGAGACCACCGCGAGGGCGCTGAAGCGCGGCCTTTGGGCCGGCACCTTCGATCCACCGTCGGACTGGAGGCGCGCCAAGCGCGCCGGCGGCGTGGAGACCCGGCCGGAGATGGAGAAACTCCCGGCCGCTGCTCCGGCGCCCGTACAGACCGCCTGTGCGATCAAGGGCAACATCTCGCGCAAGGGCGACAAGATCTACCACCTGCCCGGGACGAGGGATTACGACCGGACCGTGATCACCACGGGCTCCGGCGAGCGCATGTTCTGCAGCGAGGACGAGGCGAAGGCGGCCGGATGGCGAGGTGCGCGCGGCTAACCGCGTATTGTCCGCTCGGCCCCGCCCCGATCTGCTCACTGGGCGGGGAGCGTCCGATCTCACCAGCCTTGAACCGGGGTGGCCTACTGATCTGTGATGTCGATGGTAGCCCGCGCCCGCATCACGAGCTTGCCGTCTTCGTCGTAGGCTCGGGCGCTGCACTCTTTCGACCCGTCGATCGCGCATTCGTCGTGGAGGATCGCCGTCAGTGTCCTCCCCAGCAGGGCGCGTAATGCCCCGCGGCCGGATAGCTCGACGCCCTCGTCGTCCTCGACTTCGTGGCCGTTGGTGGTGCTGATGAAGTAGCGTGACACTCACGCCTCCGTGGTCTGATCCCCCACGCGGCAAACCTGGAGTATCGAGAACGGTTCGACGTGCGGAGACGATACGCACAGCCGCCTGGGTTCACGATGACCGACGGTAGGCCGCAGCCAATGCCACGGAAAGCTCCGTCCGCAGGCCACCATCGCCTATGAACCTTCGTGGCCGACGTAGCTTTCGGTGAAGGCTTTGGTCAGAGCCGCGAGCATGCCCTGTACCTCGAGGACCTGGATCCGTTGGCCTCGTGCGGCCGCCCACAGGTCTTCTCGCTGATCAGGATCGTTCGTACACGCCGCACACCGGACTACTTCGTCGGCCAGCTGGTTAAGCGAAGTCGCGCAGATCGACAAAGCGACGATTAGGTCGGTCACAGCGTCAGATGCGGGAGCCAGACGTCTCTCGCTGTCGTCGTTCGCCCTGGAAAAGTCATGCGGTTCCACGTCCAAGCCTCCGAAATTTCGCCAGCTCGAAGCATGCCGCTTAGTCGGTTGTGTACAACCTATATCAATTGCGCGCAATTTTGACTGTAGGCTCGATCGCCGCGGCGCGTGCCGAGATGAGCCGAGAAGCCTGCATCAGCGCTCGGCCCACGAAAAAGCCCGCCGCGGCGAACCGGGCGGGCTTCTCACCAGAGGCCGTAGTGTCAACGCGGCACCCCCGGCTTGGCGTCGGCTGTTGAGACGGACGCCCGAGGAGATGGTGGCGGCCAAAGGGTGAATGAACAACCCCCACGCCGAGCTGCCTCACTCGGCCGCAACAGCAGCCTTCTTCGGCTTGCGGGGGCGCGTGGGCTTCTCGGCCGGTGCAGACGCCGACTCGACCACCTTCTTCCGGCCTCGGGCCTTGGGCGCCTCGGTGATCGTCTCTGCGACCTCCGCCACCTTGGGGGCTGCGTTCCGGCGCAGGTTGCCGAGGTCAGTGTTCTTTGCCAGGGCCAAGCGCATCTCGAAGTAGCTCGGGGCGGTCATCGGGTAGTCGACCGGCAGGCCCCACTTCGCCCGGTACTCGTCCGGGGTGAGGCCCACTCCCCTCAGATGCCGTTTCAGGGTCTTGTACAGTCGGCCGTCTTCGAAGCTGATCAGCGCGTCGTGCATGATCGACTTCCGGATCTGGCTCGGAGTGGCACGGTCGACCTTAGACTCAGCCGGGGTAGCGGGGTTACTCAATCCACTGAGCGCGCCGTGGATCGCGGACAGAAGCGCCGGCATTTCGGATGTAGGCACAGAGTTTTTCGAGACGGAAGCGGACACGATATCGGCCGTGAGCTCGATTAGGTTGCTCTGATCGGGAGCCAAGGTTGATGTAGCGTCGTCCAATGATGCCTCCTGCGAACTGGGCGGAGACCCACGCAGAAACACCGATGGCGTATCTACGAGATAATATCAGATAGCTTTGGATATTGACCGGTTCTAAGATCAGCTGCTTGGTTAAATCGACGCATCAAGGTGGATGCGGCACGACATGTCCGCCTCATTCAAGAGGCTGAAGTTCTGTCACAGCATTTTAGGCCGTGACTGCCCGCGGTGCGGCTTCGCTGATCTAAGAGGTAGGCCAGCGCCGGCAGGGCGCGGGCAGCCGCAAACCATGAAACGAGAGAGCCTCGCGCGGGGGTACCGGCGAGGCTGAAGTCGGGAGGAGCTCGGGCGTCGCAAGCGGCGGCCCAGCGCACGAAAAAACCGCCGCGGCCCGAGCCGGGTGGTTTGAGAGGGTCTACGCTTGGGGATCGGTCTCCGCGCGAGAGACCGCGCAGTTCGGAGCGCTTGAAACGATGAAAGGCGCCCCGGCCGAAGCCAGGGCGCCATGTCGAGATAATGAGCGCTTGGTGCGCCGGTGTTGCAAAACTCAGCGCCGCGTCGGCGCTCTCGCATCCCGATCCAGCTCGACCAGCTTCTGGAGGTCGGTAGCTCCACCGTCGCTGCCCGGATGGTGGACGAGGCCCGGCAGTTCTTCGACCAGACCTTCTTCTCCGGCCAGACCGTGACACCTGAGCTGGCGAGCACCGGCACCGGCCTGGTAGCTCGGGCCGTGCAGCATTGTGGCATTCGCGACTGGATCGGGGCCGTGCAACGCTTCGACGACCCCCGTCGCCTGTCCGGACTGGATCTACAACAACCGCAATCAGATCGAGCGCCTCTGGGCCAGGCTTAAGGAATGGCGAGCCGTCGCAACCCGTTACGAGAAAACCGCCGCCAGCTTCATAGGCGTCCTCTCCCTCGCCGCAGCCCTCGACTGGCTCAAGCGATGACACGCCGTGGGACGTCCTGGGCGGCAAACAAGGTCGTGGTGCCGTGGCGCTTGTAGTCGTGGGTGCGCGTCGTGGGCTGCCCCGGCTTCATCGGCAACGGGTCCTGCGTTCGGGCCAGCGCCTGGATCTGCGACTTCTCGTCGACGGAGAGCACCACGGCATGAGCTGGTGGATCGACGTAGAGCCCGACCACATCGCGCAATTTGGCGGCGAAGGCCGGGTCGTTGGAGAGCTTGAACTGCCGCGCCTGATGCGGCTGCAGGCCATGCCCGCGCCAGATCCGCTGCACCGACGAGACGCTGATGGATGTGGCCTGGGCCATGGCAGCTGCCGTCCAATGCGTGGTCTCGCCGGGCGGATCAGCCAGGGTCAGGGCCACCACGCGCGCCGCAACCTCCGGGCCGAGCGGCGGGATGCGGGCTGGCCGTGTCTTGTCGCGAAGGAGCCCAGCGAGACCCTCTCGCGCGAAGCGCTCCTGCCAGCGCCAGACCGCGGTCTTGGACACGGCCGCCTCACGCATGATCGCGTGCGTCCCGAGCCCATCGGCGCTCAGCAGCACGATGCGAGCGCGCCAGACATGCTTCTGCGGCGTATTCCGGTCAGCCACGAGGGCGTCCAGTCGAAGGCGATCCGAAGCAGAAAGCGAGAAGGAGATGCCGCTGTGCATCCCGCCAGACTCGCAGGACACAGCCCAAACCGAAACCCGGGACGGACTCAACCGTTAGGTTTTGACCACTAGACATGCCCGTGCAGGTCAGTGTCGATGGATAGCAGCTCGGCGCGGGCCTATCATGCCCGCCTTGCCCGGCCTCGGAAAGCCGCCGCGCCGGATCGGCGCAGATCGCAGGATCACGGCCCCAACCGCCTGCGGCATTCGGATGCCCGAGGCGCCAATTCCGTTCCGAGCGGGCCGTAGCTGGCGCCACGATGAGCGGGTGACGATTGCCGGGTGGCGTAGATCGCAACTTCTGGCTACGGGTACTCATCACCCCTGCACACACCAATGCGATGAATGACCCAGCCGGGCATGCGCGAAAAGCCGCTTTGAGCGGCTACGACATCCTCCAGTCGCCCGCGGAGCCCGGCTTCGACGATCTCGTCGCCCTCGCCACCCAGATCTGCGATACGCCCGTCGGCCTCATCAGCTTCGTGGCCAGCGACCGCCAGTGGTTCAAGGCCCGGATCGGGTTTGCCCCCTGCGAGACGCCGCTCAGCCAATCCGTCTGTGCCCACGCCCTCGCCGAGCGGGATATCCTCATCATCCCGGACCTGACGCAGGACCTCCGCACCCGTGACAACACGCTGGTGACCGGAGAGCCGTTCATCCGCTTCTACGCGGGCGCCGTGCTGACGGCGACCAACGGGATCGCGATCGGCACGCTGTGCGTGATCGACAACGAGCCCCGGCCGGAGGGCCTCACCCCGCAACAGGCGTCCGGCCTGCAGGCGCTCGCCCGTCAGGTGATGACCCAGCTCGAGTTGCGGCGGGCCATCCGGGAACGGGATCGCGCGCTCACCACCTCCGACGAGGCGCGCGACGCGCTGCAGATCAGCGAGGAGCGCTTCCGGCTTTCCTCGCGCGCCACGACGGATGTGATGTGGGATTGGGATCGCGAGGGCGATACCTTTCACTGGGACGATGCCCTCACCCGCGTCTACGGCTACGTGGCCTCGACCGTCACACCGACGGCCGCATGGTGGTTTGAGCACATTCATCCGGAGGATCGGGAGCGCGTCCGTCAGAAGGTCCTCAGCGCTACCGAGGTGGGCCCGCGTTGGGCCGACGCGTACCGGTTTCAGCGCGCGGACGGCACGTATGCCGACGTGCTCAATCAGGCGTTCCTGGTCCGAAGCAAGGCCGGACGCGTCATGCGCATGACAGGCGTCATGCTGGACAACAGCGCGCGGGCGGCGGCGGACCAGCACCAGAGCCTGCTCAACCATGAACTCAGCCATCGGCTGAAGAACACCCTTGCCATCGTCCAGGCCATCGCGGCGCAGACCCTGCGCAACGCCGCCAGCTTGGACAGCGCGCGCGACGCCCTGCTGCAGCGCCTGATCGCCCTCGGCAAGGCCCACGACATTCTCCTGGCGAGCAACACCGAGCAGGCCGGGATGGAGGCCGTCATCCGGGGGGCGCTGGCTCTGCACGACAACCAGCAGGCGGGGCGGTTCCGGATCGAGGGACCGCCGCTCGAGATCGGCCCCAAGGCCGCGCTGGCTCTCGCGCTCATGATCCACGAATTGGCGACGAACGCTGCCAAGTACGGGGCGCTCTCGACCGAGGCCGGGCACATCGGCATCCGCTGGCAGATCGAGGCGGCGGGCGACGATCCGCAGCTGCGGCTGTGCTGGACTGAATCGGGCGGGCCGCCGGTCTCGACACCGTCGCGCACGGGCTTCGGAACCCGTCTGATCGAGCGCGGTCTCGCCGGGACCATCGGTGGGACCGTGAGGCTGGTGTACCAGCCGAGCGGCGTCACGTGTGATCTCGTGGCGCCCGTCGCAGGGTTTCAAGAAAAGACGGAGATTTCAGATTGAACGAAAACCGTTCCGCGTGCTTGCTCTAAGCCATGAACAAAATCATTTCGAAGCCAACCGCGCTGATCGTCGAGGATGAAAACATCACGCGGATGGAGACCATGGATGTCTTCGCCGATGCAGGCTTCGACGTGATCGAGGCCTGGACTGGCGACATGGCCCTGCACCTGCTTGGTAGACTCCCGACGATCCAGCTGGTGTTCACCGACGTGCGCATGCCCGGTCGGGTCGACGGCATTCGCTTGGCGCAGCTGATCGCGGAGCGTTGGCCGGAGACCGCCGTGATGGTCTGCTCCGGCCCACTCGCGTTCCGGCCGAGAACCCTGCCCGACAAGGCGCGGTTTTTTCCCAAGCCGTTCAGTCTGAACGAGGTCTCGGCGACGGCCCTGGCGTTGGTGGCCTGAGACCGGCCGCTCCGCGCAGCAGTGTCGGCCACACCGGCCTAGATGCCGCCGCCCTGTTCGGACAGGAGATCGAAGATGTTGCCGGTGAGCGCATGGAGCGCGCACGGCTTGGATACGAAACGTGCTCCGTCCGGCAGATCGGTGCCCTTGGGATTGTTCCGACCGGACAGCACCAGCAGCCTGATCTCGGGCCACCGCGCCGCGACGAGCTTCGCCAACTGATACCCGTTCAATTCGCTGCCGGGCATATCGACGTCGCTGATCAGGACGCGCACGTCGGTACGGGTCGAGAGAAGGTCGACCGCCTGCTCGGAGTTGCAAGCCTCGAACACGATGAGTCCAGCGTCGGTCAGCGCCCCGGCCATGTCCATCAGCTGCACCGGATCGTCGTCGACGATCAGGATGCCGAGCTGGTTCGGGGCTAACGGAGCCCTCTGGCGCGTGGTGAGGGCCGTCATGAGCACGGCCCGCCAAGATGACTCGTGAGGGTCGTGATGCGGGAACCCACCAGTCTCGCCGCCTTGCGCAGCTGCCCCTCCGTAATCGCGAAGCGTTCGGCCCACGCGGCTCGAACGACCCGATCATTGATATCGATGTGCGTGGCGGCTCGGCTGGGTAAGGTTTTTTTGACGAACGACATGCGCTCTTGCTTCGCGTCTTCTCATCGAAGACCGCGCCTCAGATATTCAGTGGGATGGATGTTTGCCAACGCGGGACGTTGTGTAAGGTTGCCTTGTCTCGCGGGTGGACGGTGTCTGCGGCAGGATGGGAAGGCTCCACGGCCGCGGGACCGATGATCTTCCGGCGCGACGCTGCGATGCGCCAGAAGCCCGAGTTCTACCGCGGTCGGACAGCTGCAGATCAATGATCCTGTCGCCGGTTTTAGTCTTCTCTGGCGCGCACGATATCGCGGCGCGGGGCGCTAATTTTTGTCCGAGCCACATTAATGGTTGTGATGATTTCGCCGATGGCGTAGAGATGATAAATCGACTTTTGGCCAGATATTCCGGCCGTCTCGCCTGAACAGGGCGAACGCTCTGCATCTCTCCCATTTTCGACGACCAGAGACCGGGCGCGCGTGATGCGCGCTCGGCCCGATTTCTTGCCTGTATAGATATGGAATACCTATGAGCATCGGCACCGTTAAGTGGTTCAACGACACCAAGGGTTTCGGCTTCATCCAGCCGGATGATGGCGGCAAGGACGTGTTCGTCCACATCTCCGCCGTCGAGCGCGCCGGCATGCGCAACTTGGCCGAAGGTCAGAAGATCTCCTACGAGATGGAGTCCGACCGTCGCACCGGTAAGCAGTCGGCCGGCAACCTTCAGGCCGCCTGAGCCTCGCTGCACAATCGACGATTTTCGAAGCCGTTCCCTCGGGAGCGGCTTCATCTGTTTCTCGCCGCCTTGGCTGAGTCGGCGCGGACAAAAAGGAATTTCCGTGGGTCAATTCAAAACAGACCAGCTCGTCGATCGTCTCGAAGCGACGGCCAAAGCGCGGCAGGCTACGCTGGCCCGCTTCCGGGCTCGTCCTGCGGCCGATGATCCGGTCGTCCTCGCCCGCCAAGCGGCGCGGCACGCGGTCGTCCAGGCCCGGGACGTGCGGGCGAGCGAGCGGGAGATCGCTCGGCTGGCCGCCGAGGCTGACCGTGAGGCAGCAGCGTTGGCCGCAAAGGAGCGCGCCGAAGCGGAGATCGCCCGTCAGATAGCCGAGAAGGCAGCGCGGCAGGCTGACCTCGCCGCCGAGCAGAAGGCCGCGCGCGACGCACGCTTCGCGGCTCGCAAGGCGCGAGCCCGTCGGTAGGTCGGACTTAGCCTGCAGTACCCGTCACCCAGGAGGACGACCCATGTCGCACAAGTTCAAGATCGGTCAGCATGTCCGGCAGCTGGGGCTCAGCTACGCCGGCAATAAGAGCATCGTCGACGGCCTCTTCGAGGTTGTTCGCCTCACGCCGGACGACCGTTCCGGCGAGCCGACTTACCGGATCAGGTCCGCCAGCGGCGAGCGTGCCGTGCGGGAAGGCGAACTCACCCACGCATCCTGATCGGTTTCGGCCGGTCGGATCAGTGCGTGCAGAGAGCGCGTCCTGTGACGGCTCTCAGTCGGGACTCTCAGGACCGGCGGAGATGCCGCGGGCAGTCTGGAATCAAGTTTGTTGAACGCCATGATGACGAACACGAATGCGCATTCGGCCGACGCGGCGATGATTGAACCCAACCAGACGGCCTTCATCCTCAAGGTGACGCGACCTGACGAGGCCGAGTTGTCCGAGCAATTGGCGATGTTCTACGTCGCCATCACCACCTCCGAGGACGAGGCGCTGGCCATCGTGCGCCGCGCGGTGAAGGGGGATGCCGATGTCGAGCCGACGGGCGTCCGCCTCTCGCAACAGACGGCCAACGCACTCGCTCTGGAAGCAGGCCTCGCGCGGGCTCTGTGACATCACCGCCAGTCCGACTTCGGCGACGCCGGGATCCGAACCGGCCACTCCTCAGGCGGCGACGCGAACCTGCTCCGAAGCTTGCTCGATGGCGGCGATGACCGCGTCTGGCGCCAGATGCTGGATCATGTGGCCCAGGCCGGGCACGACGATGAGGTGACTGTCGGGCAGTTCGCCGTGCAGGCGCTTCGACTGCCGATCGACATCGGCGATCTGATCGGCTCCGCCCACGATGATCACCACCGGGAGCCTCAGATCGCGGTAGTGCTTCTGAAGCTCGGCCGCCGACGGCGTCATCAACGCGGCGTCCTCTGCTGACGCCCGCAGCTGGATCGGCCGCAGCATCATGGCCTTCGGAAACTCTCGGTCGAAACGCTCCGTGACGGCGGCCGGCGCGAACATGGCCTTGAGCAGGGCGGGCTGCAGGATCCGACCGATCACGGGCGAGATCGAGTGGCGCATCAGGTCCCCGATGCCGGGGAGCGCCACCGGGGACGCGAGCACCACATCGGCGCGCAGCGTCGGGTAATAATATCCGGACGCCAAGACGAGGCTGCGCACGAGCTGCGGGGCCTGTAGCGCGAGGGCGACCGCGACCAAAGCCCCCCAGGAGTGTCCGAGGACGACGGCTTGGGCAACGGCGAGCTGCTGAAGCGCCTTCTGGAACAGCGTCGCGTGAGTGCGCGGCGTCCAGAGCCCGCGCGGGCGGTCGCTGTAGCCGTAACCGGGTCGGTCGAAGATGATGACGCGGTGGCGCTCAGCCAGATCGTCGACGATGCCGCTGACGAGAAAGTCTTGGATCATCATGCCGTTGCCGTGAATCAGCACCAGCGGCTCGCCGTCCCCCCGCTCGACGTAGTGCAGGCGCACGCCATCCACGGTGAGGAACGCGCCGATCGGTGGCGTCCGTCGCTCGGCCTGCTTCGCCTGGGCGGCCGCATAGAGGGCGGACGCTCCCAGCGCGGTCGCGGAGCCGAGCAGGGTCGGAAGCAGCCACGCTGTTCTTGAACGGCCTGTCATGGGATTGATCCTGTTCACTGGAATGGGGCGTGCCTTCCGATTGCCGAGGGACGGCGAGTCCCCTTCCCATCACGGGAAGAGGCGCCGGTCCGCCGTTTCCGGCGCGGCAGGCGATCGGTGTCGGCAGGATGACGCCGGCTGGGCACTTAGTCGGCGCCGCCATACGGCACGCGGGACGCGTCGGTCTCGGCGCAGCTCCCGCCGGTCTCACTCGGACAGGTTGAAGCCTCTGACATGCCCGGCGGAGCGATGACCCAGTTGGAGGCACGACCGTAGCGGTTGCGGCGCCTATCGCGCGCCCTGCCAACGCACCGTCATCCGACGAAGGGCTAAATCGCCATTCGTCTCCGAAGCGCCCTCCGAATCGAAGGATCGGGCCGACTGGCGCACGATCACGTCGTCCCGCGTGATCGACCAGTCGAACCGGCTGGGCTCCTTCGCCGATGGCATGACCTGTAACTTGTGGCGATCGGATCTGAAAACGATCATCTGATCTGTTCAATGCTCCGATAAGAACCGTTTATTAATCTTCCGGGACCGATATTATAAGTCCTTTGGCAGTCACGCCGACGGCGCCTGACTTGTTTCAGTCGCGGAGGCGGACGCATGCTTCCATGCCTCGACGCTGGCTGCCGTGCTCGCCAGTTGCGACGCCAAGTATTGCAGCGCTTCCGTGCAACGACCGTCTTCGCGGCGCAAATCAGCAGCGCGAGCCCGATCGTCGCTCGCCGCGACAAGCGAGTCCGCAACGAGCGTCAGTCGTTCGGCGACGCGACGCATCGATTGCGGCCCGGTGAAGCTGGTCCGCGCATCGGTGGCGACGGCCTGAATCAGACCTCCAAGATCAGGCTCGAGAACCATCTCCCAGTGCTGGGCATAATTTGACGCCATCATCTGGCACTTGGTGAACCAGCTGAACTCCAAGCCTGTAAGTCTGGGTTGAGCCATAACGCACTCCTTGCTGGACGGGCTGAATTCACGCGCATGCAGACAGCCGACGGCCGCTGTCCTGCCAAAGCGCCGGCCGATGACGTCACCGTTTGCTCAGGTGGCCAGGTCGACTGGCGACGTAGAGCCGCTCCATCATGTCGAGGGTCGTCCCCGAGATTCGCCATGCCGGGAACTCAGCGCATCACCTGCTGACTGACGTCAGCACGCGACAGGACCCGCGTCCGTCCGACGACACAGTCGCGCGTCGCGGCGATCGCCCGCAGGATGCGGCGACTCTCATAAGATGGTGTGTCGAAAATATTTTACCAGATCAAATAAATATAAATCTGGCGATTTATCGCATATTAGTAATTTTATCCCGGAAAACATGAAACAGGCGCTGATCTGAACGAAATAACTTTCTCGGCGTTTTCAGTGCTCGAGCTTCCGTTGCTGTCGTCAAGGAGATCCGCCATGCTCAATCAGAAACGTTTTGGGCGCAAAATATCGATCCCCTCGACGATGGAGATCAAGCGCGATCTGATGGTCATGGCGCATGCGGACACGATCGTGAAGTCCTTCAAGAGTCGTGGCCTTACCAGGGACGAATTCGGGGAAGTGGTTTCGGGCCTGGTCGCTGATGGTCTGCTTTCGCTGGAGCGAGCTCAGGTATTGACCCTCCGCTTCGAGCGCACAGACCCCCAAAGCCCAAGTCTCGTGGATGATCGTGACGCTCGATGATCTGGGAAAGCGACAGCGAAGTGGCTTGGAGATGCGTGCCGCGGATGGCTCTGTCGGCGAACGCCTCGGCAGACCGTGGCGCAGTTTCGTGAGCTGACGCTTGTCGCCAGCCCCCTCGGGAAGTGTCGGCGGGCGGTGCCGTGCAGGCCACGTTTTTGCCGAGGGCTCGAATAAGGGTCCGATCGCGGGCAGCATGACCGCCCAAGGCAACGGCACGTGACACGCATCGTGAGGATTGGTCCCGTGCCATTGTCGGGGCCCCAGCCGCCGACCTGCCGTTGTGCACGGACGAGACGCGCTTGGCCGAGGGGCGGGGGGATGAACGCGGCATCGGCATATCTGCCGGCTCGGCTTGATCAGGCCAGGATGACCTCGATTAAATGGCGGTTCGCCCAGATGGACGTGATGGTCCGGTCGATCTCCCGCAGAAGCAGTTCCGCGGCGGCTCGGGTCTCCGGGCTATTGAGCGGGCCGGCGACGATCCGTGCCTGCTGGGCCCGGCGCAGCTCGGCCGCGGCGAGTTCCTGTTCCGCCTTTGCAAGGATGTCCCGGAGGTAGGCGTCGGGCAGTGTCGGCATGGTGGCAGCCTCCCGTCCATGACATGGATCCCGCCGCGCGACCCGGTCACGGGCAACGCGGCTTCGACGAGCCCGCAGGTCAGACGGTGAAGATCTGCAGGAGGACTCCGAGGCTTCCCAACGCCGCAGTGCTGATCCCACAGACGAGGACGATATCCCCGCTCGCTATGTGCTTCGACACCGGTGCAAACCGGTAGGCTGCCGACGTCAGCGCGATGCCGAGCAACGCAATCGCCAGAGCGACGGCCATCAGAATTGTCATGACAATGATCCTTGTCCGCCAGCGGCGGGACTGACCATCGCGCGGACAAGTGTAACGTGTGAAAGAGACGAAATATCCGTCTGCCACCGGCCAGATTTTCGATTGTCAAAACTCTTGGCGATTTCAGGCGAGACAGCTGCTTTTCACGGTGAAATCGTCGCTGGTCGGCGGAGCGGTGGCCTGACTGATCGTCTTGCCATCCTCCAACACAGTCCTGCTTGAGCGGCCCGATCAGGGCGGACGATCGCGCAGGTTGATCCGCGCGGCGCGGAGATCGGTCGATCGACGCAGGCGGTTCGAATCCGCTGTCCCTCGCTGAAGGGGCCGTTTAGGCGTTTTGCCCCGGCTTCCGGATGAGCGGGGCCCGCTGTCCCATCATAAGATTAGCACTTCCATGCGGCGAGTGCTAACAGTCGGTCGATCAAGCGGCGAAACAATCTCGCCGGTCTCTGTCCCGCGACAGCGCCAATCACCGCGGTTGGATCTCGCTTGGGAACGATCAGGATCTCACAATGAAATTCCGTCCGCTGCACGACCGCGTGGTGCTCCGTCGCATCGAAGGCGAGGAGAAGACCAAGGGCGGGATCATCATCCCCGATACGGTCAAGGAGAAGCCGCAGGAGGGCGAGGTCGTCGCTGTGGGGCCCGGTGCACGCGACGAGGCCGGCAAGATCAACGCGCTCGATGTCAAGGCGGGGGACCGTGTGCTGTTCGGCAAATGGTCCGGCACCGAGGTCAAGATTGACGGCCAGGACCTCCTGATCATGAAGGAATCCGACATCATGGGCGTCGTCGCCGCCTGATCGGGTCACCCGCCATCGCCCTTTGAGGCCGTCCCGGCCTTGGGGTTCAACAACCAGCTAAGAGGCACACAATGGCAGCGAAAGACGTTCGTTTCTCCGCCGACGCCCGCGATAAGATGCTGCGCGGCGTCGACATCCTCGCCGACGCGGTGAAGGTGACGCTCGGCCCGAAGGGCCGCAACGTCGTGATCGAGAAGAGCTTCGGCGCCCCGCGCATCACCAAGGACGGTGTGACGGTCGCCAAGGAGATCGAGCTCGCCGACAAGTTCGAGAACATGGGCGCCCAGATG
>NZ_FNWP01000012.1:0-201071 GCF_900108435.1 Methylobacterium sp. 275MFSha3.1
ATGGACGCGATCCGCGAGCAGGCGGAGGCGGTGGCGGGCAACATCGTCAGCCTGTCGGAGAAGACCCAGACGATCGGCGACATCATCGAGACGGTCAACGACATCTCGGAGCGCACGCACCTGCTGGCACTGAACGCCGCCATCGAGGCGGCCGCGGCCGGCGAGAGCGGGCGCAGCTTCTCGGTGGTGGCCTCGGAGATGAAGCTCCTGGCCGACCAGGCCAAGGCAGCCACGGGGCAGGTGCGGGGGATCCTGGGCGAGATCCAGCGGGGCATCAACACGTCGGTGATGCTGACCGAGGAGGCGGTCAAGCGCGCGGCGGCGGGCAAGACGCGCTCGGACACGACGCAGCGCACGATCGAGGAGATCACCGCGCGGGTGGAGGAGAACGTGCAGACGTTCCAGCAGATCGTGGCCTCGACCAACCAGCAGCAGCTGGGCATCGAGCAGGTGATGGGGGCGCTGCAGAACATCCGCCAGGCCAGCCAGCAGACCGCGGCCGGCACGCGGCAGGTCGAGGCCGCCTCCGCCAACCTCACCGAGCTCGCCCAGGCCCTCATGGCCCTGGCCGAACGATACCGGAACTGATCCGCCGCTCCGACCGTCCTCCTACGGCTACGGCCCGATCGTTCGGACCGCGCTCTCCTTGTCCGGCTGGTCCGGATCGGCGGAGGCCGGAGACTTTCAGCCGCGATGCGCCGGCCGGTGCGGCGCCTGTCGCCGGGACGCGGTCGCGGCGCGCGCGCGGGCTGCCCGGACGCGCACGATGTCGGCCATCCCGACCGGCCGCGGCGGTGCCTCGCCGGTGAACGGCATCCGGCTGTGGACATCGCCGTAATAGTCCGACCCGCCCATCCCGAAGCCACCGGCGACGACGGGTCCCTCGAGGAGCGGCTCTCCGGCCGACGCTCCGGTGGCGATGAGGACGAGGAGTGGGACGGCGAGGAGGAGGCGCATGATCACATGCGTACACCGTCCTGCGTCAGCTTCGCGGCGGCGGCGGTCACGATGGCGTGCGCGCTGCCGGCCCGCGGCGCTGCCCTCAGGTCTCCGGGTCGACGCCGCGATAGCGCGTGGGATGCGTGCGCGCCTTCTGCCAGCCGGTCCGTCCCTGCGCGAAGCCGACCTCCAGGAAGTGAACGAGCGGGTTGACGCCGGCCACGCGAACATCCGGGTTCGCGTCGAGATACCCGTCGGTGCTGAAATGCCCGCTCGGGTCACGGCCCTCGCGCCAGCCGAGATCGAGGTAGTGTCGCGCCGGACCGTGGGGATACTGGCACGTGTCGGCGTACCAACTCCTGTAATACGCCTCATCGAAGCCCGGGAGCGGGCTCTCCAGATAATGATCGAGACCGTACCGGTCGCGGATCTGGCCGGCGACGCGCGCGGCGACGGCCGCGTAATCCCGCAGATGCGTCCCTTCCACGAAGGCCTCGTCCTCGGCGAGACCGAAGCGCGCTCCGCGCAGCGCCGCGAACGGGTCGAAGAACGAGACCCCCCGGCGTGCGCAGACGGCGCGGAGGAGATCGGAATAGACCTCGACTGCGGCGGGATCGCGTTCGGCGACCTTCGAGGCAGGCGTGGGCGGCAGCGCCGAGACCAGCGTGTCGAGGGCGAAGGCCTGGAAGCGGTCGACGATGCGATCCGCGTGGTCGGAGAAATCGGCCGTCGCCGATCGCCCGAGCGCCGACGGCGAGCGGATGTCGTTGGTCCCGACGAACAGGACCGCCAGGAAGGCCGGCAGGGGCGCACGCAGCAGGTCGAGGGCCCGGCGGTAGGAGCGTGCCGTCGCGCCCGCGAGCCCGGCATTCAGCACGGGACGGGAAACGACCGGCCGCGGCATGTGAGCCGCGTGCGAGTCGCCGGCGAGCACCACGCAGCCGCTCGGCGCAGCGTCGAAGACGGCCTGGATATGGCCGATCTTGTGACGGCGGAGGGCGCCGCTGCGGAGCGCCCTCACGGCCTCTGACAAACCCATACGAATCTTGAACACCGCCCCCGCGTCCCGCACCGTAGGAGGCTCAGTTTTCCCAAGTCCAGTCCCTCCCGAGCGCGAAACGGATTTTCGGCGCCGCCGGTGTTGCCGGGCGACAGTGCCGGGAATGCCGCCCGGATCATGAATGCTGGCCGGTGGCGGAACCAGATTCGCCGGTGCGCTGTTGTGGAGCCCTCCGCGATGGTGCAATGGAGCCGCCCCTGCGGGCGCCGTCGACCGCCACGAATCCCTCTCGTGCTCTCGTCCTCGATCGATCACATGGTCCGCGGCTACTTATCGTTCACGCCCTTCAAGTTGAGAGACCTTCATCCGGCACCGGTGGCGCGGCGACATGTCTTTTTCATTCACGGATTCGACGCCCGCAGCGGCATCCGCTTCCCCGCCTTCTTCAAGCGGGAGCTTCACCGTCACGCGACCCGGTTCGGGGCGATGCCGCGCGCGGTCTCGGAGATCCGGACCGATCCGAATGGTCTGACCCGGAGCTGGACGGTCGACGCACCCGCCGACGGCGACGGTGCGGCGGTCCGCTGCGAGACCCTGATCTGGAGCGATATCGTCCATGCGGATCTCGCGCGTCCCGTGTCGCGCAAGCTGGCTCTGCTGGCGCGGAGCGTCGCGGCGGGGCTCGCACAGGGATTGGTCTTCAAAACGTCCCGGTTCGGATGGCCCTACACGGTGCTGACCGCTTTCCCGTTCTTCGTCGCCTTCGTGGCCCCGGCGCTCCTGATCGCGCTCGGCACCGCGATCTACGCTGCCGTCAGCCCGGCGGCGCCGACGGAAACGGTCGGCGTGGCGCTGCTTCTCGCGGCCGCGGCGCTCGCGCTCCTGTACGGCGCCAAGAAGGCGCTCGGGCGCCTGTTCTTCTGGCACATCCTGAGCATCCGGATCTTCTTCTGGCAGCACGCGACCGGTCGGCGACCGGATTACGCGGACCGGGTCGCGGCCTTCCGGGACCGTGTCCTGGCCGAACTGGCCCACTGGCGCGCGAACCCCGCGGACGCGCCCGACGAGGTCATGATCGTCGGCCATTCCCTCGGCGCAGCCATGGCGGTCGAGGTCGCCGCGCAGGTCCTCGCGCGTCTCGGGACCGACGATCGAGGGCATCCGCGCCTGTCGCTCGTCACGCTCGGCTCGGGGCTGCCCTTCGTGGCGCTCCAGCACGAGGCCCGCGCGCTGCGCGACGACATCGCGACCCTCGTCTTCAGCGACCGCATCGTCTGGTGCGACTACCAGGCCCCCCAGGATTGGCTCAACTGCTACGGCTTCAATCCGATCTTCGATCTCGGATTCGGACGACCCGCCTTCCTGGCCTGCAACCCGCTCGTCCGTTCCGCCGGGGTCAAGGACAGGATACCCGAGGACGACTACAAGCGCCTGCGCCTCAAGCCTTTCCACATGCACTTCCAGTTCCTGAAAGCCAATTTCAGGCCGGGGGAGTACGATTTTTTCGAGATGATCCTCGGGCGGCAATCGCTGCTCGACCGCGCCCTGCGGCCGGTCTGCCGCCGCGCGGTCCCGCCCGCGCAGGGCGCGTGATCGCGTCCGCGGGAGACGCTTCGGGACAGGATCGGAGCCGCCGGTCCGAGCCGCCGGATATCAGACGGCCACATTCCGGTCGTCAGCACGCCGCCGGAATGTCTCGGCAACTCGGAGTCAGGAGCGGACCGGTGGGAGCGATGGGATTGAGGATGCTGCCGGCTCTCGTTGCGCGGAAGGGCGCTCGCGTCGGGATGCTCCTGGCGGTGCTCGCCGTCCCGGTCGCGGGCGAGGCCGGCTGGAGGGGGCCGGAGGCGCAACCGCTGTTCGTCAACGAGGCCAATCCGGCCGGCTACAACTACGCGCCGAGCGTCATCACCGAGAACGGGACCACCGACATCTGGTGGTGCGGTCAGGGCAAGACGGACGTCATCTTCCATCGCTCCTACACGCCGCAGACCGGCTTCTCGCCGGCGCGGATCGTGTTCCAGCCGACGCCCAACTCCTGGAACCGGCAGTACGTCTGTGATCCCAGCGTGATCCGGGGCCGCTTCGTCAACCCGGCGGACGGGCAGACCTACGCCTACGCGATGTACTATTCGGGCGCCGACAACCTGCCCGGGAACAACAACCAGACCGGCCTCGCCTTCTCGAACGACAAGGTGACGTGGGTCGACTACCCGGAACCGGTCATCAAGCCGATCAACCCGGTCGTCGCGCAGGGCAATTACGGCACCGGCCAGCCGGCGACCTTCTCGGACGGTCGGTCCGGCCTGTTCGTCTTCACCACGGATCTCACCGGGCCGCAGGGGGTGCCGGGCTTCGGGGACCTCTACGTCCGGCACACGGCCGACGGCGTGCATTTCGGGGCGCCGGCGCGAGTCCCCAACGCCACGACCGACGGCTCGACCATCAACCCGAACTCGGATTTCGCCTACGATCCCAAGACCGGCGAGGTCTACGTCATCACCGGGTTGCCGGGCCGCGTGTGCCAGCAGGTGGCCTGCAAGGATCCGGGGCGCAATCCCGACCGGGAAACCTACCAGATGGGGCTGTTCAGGATGCCACTGAAGGCGGTGCTGAGCGGGGCGCCGGCGGCGTGGACACCCCTGGGCTACCTGAACTCCGACGTCACGGGCTTCTACCTGAACCACAGTCCCGGCTTCCAGCGCGACGGGGCGGGGTTCCTGACGCCGTTCCTGCCGGACATCACGGTCTTCTTCTCAGGGGGTGACCCCTATCCCGGCACGTGGCGGATCGCCGAGGCGCGGCGGCCGAGGGGCGCCGACCGCCTTCCCCTGCGGCGCGCCTTCGGGCCCGGCGGCCACTGGGTGACGACCGGCTATATCGGGCCGGGCTACACGATCGAGCGCAGCCTCGGCACCGTGTTGACGCTCCCGGCGCCGGGGACCGCGATGCTGATGAGCTGCGCGGCAGGACAGGACCACTTCCTCAGCCGCGACCCGCGATGCGAGGGCCAGACACCGCTCGGGCAGACCGGCTACGTCTACGAGGCGAAGAGGCCGGGGAGCCATCCGATCTACCGTTGCATCGCCGGAGGCCGCGATCATTTCGTGTCGACAGTCCCGGACTGTGAGGGTCACGTGTCCGAAGGGATGCTCGGCTACGCGCTGGACTGAGAATGTGTCCCGCCGCGAGGCGGCAGCCGGATCGCCTGATCCGCTCGCGCCGGACGGGATGGACCCCCGCCGCTTCAAGTCTCCGATGACCTCCTGGTCGGGACGCCCCTGATCGATGCCGTCCGGGACTGGCTTGCGCGCGCGGGCCGTAAATTTTCCGGTAACGCTACCGGCGCGGCGAAAATACTCGCGCGCTTAATCCGGACTTAACCCTAACCGGTATTCTTAGTCATCCCCGAGAATCGGGTTGCTCCGGTTGGAAAGATAGCGATCCATGTCCTCCATCACCCTGTCGGCCGCGACGCGCCAGAACCTGCTCTCGCTGCAGGACACCGCCCAGCTGATGGCGACCACCCAGAACCGGCTCGCGACCGGCAAGACCGTCAACTCCGCCCTCGACAACCCGACCAACTTCTTCACCTCCCAGGCCCTCGACGGACGCTCCTCGAGCCTGAACTCCCTCCTCGACGGCATCTCCAACGGCATCCAGTCGATCCAGGCCGCCAACCAGGGCATCACCTCGATCCAGAAGCTCGTGGACCAAGCCAAGTCGATCGCCAACCAGGCGCTCTCGACCCAGCTCTCCACCACCGGCACCGCCGCCAACGCCTACAGCGCCAGCACCGCCTCCTCGACCGTGCTCCTGACCATCAACGGCAGCTCGGTCTCGGCCACGGTCGCCGCCTCCTCGAGCGTCAACGCCACGGTGGCCGCCCTCAACGCCGCGGTCAGCTCGGCCTCGACCTCGTCGAGCGGCGCCTTCGGCGCCGGCGCGATCTTCTCGGTCGACAGCACCGGCACCAAGATCGTCCTGAACGCCCAGGCGGACGTGGAATTCCAGAACTCCGGCAGCCAGACGGCGCTCGGCTTCACCGCCTCGGCCACCACCGCCTCGACCTACGGCACTGCCGCCAGCACCGTCGTCTCCAGCGACCTGTCGATCTCGGGCGTGACGCAGCGCGCCTCGCTGGCCAACCAGTACAACAACCTGCTTAACCAGATCACGCAGCTCGCCAGCGACGCCAGCTACAACGGCGTCAACCTCATTGCCGGCAAGGGCAATGACATGAACATCAAGTTCAACGACACCGGCAGCTCGAACCTGAACGTCGCCTCGGTCGACGCGACCTCGAGCGGCCTGGGCCTGTCGTCGATCACCAACTCGAACAGCTCGACCAGCCAGAACGGCCTCGGCAACTTCCTGCTGAACGCCGACGTCAACAAGACCCTGGCGGTCCTGACCACGGCCGGCGCGGCCCTGAACTCCGCGGCGAGCACGCTGGGCTCGAACCTGTCGGTGGTTCAGAACCGCCAGGACTTCTCCAAGCAGCTGATCAACGTGCTGCAGACGGGCTCGGCCAACCTGACGAACGCCGACCTGAACCAGGAGGCCGCCAACTCGCAGGCGCTGTCGACCCGCCAGTCGATGGGCATCTCGGCCCTGTCGCTTGCCAACTCCGCCCAGCAGGGCGTCCTCCAGCTCCTGCGGTAAGCGACACGCACCGCGTCGACCGAGCGGCCGGAGTCGAACTCCGGCCGTTCGCGTTCGCTGGGTCCCGAGGCCGGATCCGGCCGGAACGCGAGAGACCGGTCCCTGCGGCACGACCGACCGCAGCCCGCCGCTGTCCCCCGGATTCCCGTGGAGGCAGCGCCGGTCATCGCGGATCGGGAACTGGCGGACCCGCCCCCTTCCGGCATCGCAGGATCCGAACGCCCGGTGGCCGACGCCGGCACTGTCGGGACCAGAGGTCACACCCCCTTCTCGCATCCGCGTGCCGGTTGCGGTTGGACGCGGCGGCGGCTCCGGATAAGACCGGGCCATGAGCATCGAAGATCTTCGGGGGGAGGTCGAGCGGCTGCGTCGGCGCGAGCGCGCGCTGGTTGAGGAGAACGCGCGCCTGCGCGCGTCACAGGCCCCGGTCACCGCCCCGACAACCACTCTGGCCGGAGTCGGCACCGCCCGCTCCGATCTTCTGTTCACCGCCGCCGACAAGACCCGGATGGCGATGATCGTCACCGATCCGAACCTGCCCGACAACCCGATCGTGTTCGCCAACCGCGCCTTCCTGGAACTCTCCGGCTACTCGGCGGGGGAGCTGATCGGGCGCAATTGCCGCTTCCTGCAGGGGCCCGCGACGGATCCGGCCGATGTCGCCCGCATCCGCGATGCCATCGCCGCGCGGCGCGACGTGGTGGTCGAGCTGCTGAACTACCGGCGCGACGGCAGCACCTTCGTCAACGAACTCTACATCAGCCCCGTCTTCGGACCGCTCGGCGAGTTGCTGTTCTTCTTCGGCAGTCAGCTCGACCTCACGCGCTTCCGGCAGCGCGAGGCGCAGGCCGTCGAGCGGACCATCGCGCCGCGGCATGCCCGGGCGGACGACGCGGTGGGCTTCTGCATCGTCGAGCTGCGCTTCGACGGGGATGGCAGGGCCGCGGATTACCGCGTCGTGGAGACCAACGCCGCCTTCGAGGATCAGTCCGGCCTCGGCGCCGCGGCGGGACGCTGGATGAGCGCGCTCGAGCCGGACCACGCCCGACGCTGGTTCGACACCCTCGGTGACGTGGCGCGATCCGGGCACAGCGCCCAGTTCAAGGGAGCCCTGTCGCGAACGGGACCCATCCTCGATGTCCGCGCGATGCGGACCGGTAGCGGGACGCAGAACCGCGTCGCGATCCTTCTCGAGGATCCGGCGGCCCGGCAGGCGGACGAGGAGCGGCGGGAGGCCCGGACGCGCGACCGGAAGATCGAGCATGACCTGGTCTGGCGGACGAGCCGCGACCTTCTCGTGGTCTGCGCCCTCGACGGAACTTGCCAGGCGGTTAACCCGGCCTGGACGGAGCTGCTCGGGTGGCCGGCCGGCAGCTTGGTCGGCATCCGCATCGATACCCTGATCCATCCGGACGACGGCGAGACCGCGGCCAGCGCGTTCGAGACGCTGCGGACCGGCCACACGCTGTCGGACCTCGACGTCCGGTTCCGGACCGCCGACGGCGCGTATCGCTGGATCGCCTGGAACGCCATCGCGCGCGGGGACCGGTTCCACGCGACAGGGCGCGACGTCACGGAGCGCCGCGCCCTCGAGGAGCAGCTGCGTCAGTCGCAAAAGATGGAGGCCGTCGGGCAGCTCACCGGCGGCGTGGCGCACGACTTCAACAACCTGCTGACCGTCATCAAGTCGTCGACCGATCTGTTGAAGCGACCGGGCCTCAGCGAGGATCGGCGGGGCCGCTACGTCGACGCCATCGCCGACACGGTCGACCGCGCCGCCAGATTGACCAGCCAGTTGCTGGCCTTCGCGCGCCGGCAGGCACTCCGACCGTCGATCTTCGACGTGGTGCAGTCGGTGGCCGCCATCGCCGACATGGTCGGCACGCTGACCGGCGCGCGCATCCACGTCGCGACCGACACGGATGCCGGCACGGACGCGGACGGCCGCAGGCTGCGCTGCCACGTCGATGCCGACCCCAGCCAGTTCGACACAGCCCTCGTCAACCTCGTGGTGAACGCCCGCGATGCCATGCAGGGCGAGGGCCGCCTCGTGATCAAGGTGCGGCGCGCGGACCGGATCCCGGCGCTGCGGGCGCATCCGGCCGTGCCCGGCGATTTCGTGGCCGTGTCGGTCTCGGATACCGGCTCGGGCATCGAAGCGGACCTCCTCGAACGCATCTTCGAGCCGTTCTTCACGACGAAGGGCGTCGGCCACGGCACCGGCCTCGGCCTCAGCCAGGTGTTCGGCTTCGCCAAGCAGTCGGGCGGTGACGTCGCGGTCGACAGCGTCGTCGGCGTCGGGACCACCTTCACGCTGTTCCTGCCGCGGTCCCAGCAGGCGGAGGTCCAGGAGGGCGTGCCGGACGAGCCGGAGCCGCTCGCCGAGGGTCACGGCACGCCCGTCCTCGTGGTGGAGGACAACGAGGAGGTCGGCGCCTTCGCCCGGCAAGCCCTCGTGGAACTCGGCTACAGGGCTGTCTGGGTGAAGGACGCGCAGGCGGCCATCGCCACGATCGAAGCGAACGGCCAGGAGATCGAGATCGTCTTCTCCGACGTGGTGATGCCGGGCATGAACGGTGTCGATCTGGCCCGGGAGATCAGGCGCCGTCGTCCCTACCTGCCCGTCGTCCTCACCTCCGGCTACAGCCACGTGCTGGCGTCGGAGGGCACCGACGGCTTCGAGCTCCTGCACAAGCCCTACTCGGTGGCCGACCTCAGCCGGGCCCTGCGCAGGGCGCTCCGGGAACGGTCGGCGCTGACCTTCGGCTGACGAGGCCGCATCCGACCGGACCGACGCGCGTTACGTCCCCGACCGCCCGAAGATTCGGACAGGACACCGCACCATGTCGTCGGATACGCCGCGTCCCGGAGACGACCCGCTGCCTCCCATCGACGATCCGCTGCCGGAGCCCGCACCGCCCGACGGGGACCCGCCGGCCGAGCCGCCGGCGCCGCGTCCTCCCGGTCCCATCGAAGCGGGGTGAGATCGGGCGCCGGACGGCCGCCCGTCCGCAGGCGGACGAGGACTGCATCGGGGCCGGAGGAGCTTCCGGCGGAACCGAAGTGTTCACCGGTTCGCGACGGGCCCCTGGCGATGCCGCGCCGCTTCTCAATGCAGCGGGTAGCGGCTCAGAAGGTCGGCCGTCCTCTGGACGGTCTTGTCGTAGAGGCAGGCGGGCAGCGCCGCGTTCGCGCCGCTCCCGTTGGCCCACTCGCTGTCGGTCAGGTCGCCGCAATCCGCGTCCCGGAAGGCGATCCAGGCACGCTGCGCCCGCTCGAGCCGCGTCTTCCAGAGTGCCCTCGCGTCGGGGTCCGGCGTGCGGTCGTCGTGATCGATCACCGACATCGCCTTCCTGTAGGCCGCGTTGAGCTTCGCGTCGGCCTCCTGCAGGGCGCGGGTCATGCACGCCGTCGTGCCCGGCGTGGAGGTCTCGGTCAGACACAGTTTCGCGGACGGCTGGTCGGCTCGGGCGGTCGTCGGCACGGCGAGGCAGGCGAGCAGCCCGGCAAGGACGGGGGCCGAGGCCTGCAGCAGGCGTGGGCGCTTGTGATTCATGGCTCTAAGATCCGGTTCGCGCGTCGCATCGACCCGGCTGCGGGGTCCTGCGCGCGGCGGGTGACGGCGAGTCGGAGCGGAATGCGGCTTGGGCCGCGACCTCAGCGTGCCTCGACGACCACGGCGGTGCCGTAGGCGACGACGCCCATCATCGACTGGTCGGTGTCCGCCGTATCGAAGCGCATCATGACGACGGCGTTGGCGCCGAGTTGCGCCGCGTTCTGCGCCATGCGGTCGATCGCCTGCGACCGCGCCTGCTCGATCAGCTGGCTGTACTCGCTGATCTCGCCGCCCATGATGCTGCGCAGTCCGGCGGTGAAATTGCCCACCGCACCGCGGCTGTGCACCACGGCGCCGAAGCATGGGCCGCGGACCTCGCGCACGTGGTAGTTCGGAATGTTCTCGGTCGTGACGATGATCATGGCAGCTCGCGCAGGCGGGTGGTCGGGAAAGACGGGAGGCAGTCAGGGCGAGCACGACAGGTCGCCGCCCGGACATTTGATCTGGGCTGCCAGGTCCTGGATCCGCTGGCGCGTCAGCGTGATCTTGCACGCGCCCAGAAGCATCGGGGCGATGCTTCCGTTGTTGTCGGGCGTCAGCGTGTTGAAGCCTGTCCGCAGGTTGCACTCGGAATCGCGGAAGGCGATCCAGGCGCGCTCGGCGGCGACCAGATTGCGTCGGCCGTTCTCGTCGAGCTTGCTGCGCAGGGTCGCGTAGCGGCGGTTCAGCTCCGCATCGGCCCGGTCGAATTCCTGGGCCGTGCAGGTGTTGGCGTCCATCTGGTTCGCGGAGGCGCCGCAATCGACCTCCGCCGCGTATCCGGCGGTCGGGACGAGGATCACGGCAGTGAGAAAGGCGTTGCGCAGCATGGCGGACTCGGTGCGGGAGAGGGCGGACGACACGGCGGCCGATGCGCAGATCACGGGTCGTCGGACGCCGACTGTGCGTCGCGGGCCCGGAAGCCGTAATAGCCGCGGTCGGCGTCGTAGAGGACGTCGAAGCCGTTCAGGACATGCAGCCCCGTGTTGACGAAAGGCTGCGGGCGCACCGTGTTGAGGACGATGCGTTCGGGAGCGAGCGGCGCGGCTCGGTCGCCGACATCGATCGCGTAGCCGGCCGCGTCGCCGAACTGGAAGCCGAGACGCGTTCCCGGGCGGAGCATGGCGTGATCGCCCGCATCGGCCCGGAGGCTGTCGGCGACCTGGGACGGCGGCAGCGTCAGGAACATGCCGGTGACACCGGTATCGAGGAGCCCCCGGCCGCAGGCGGCGGGCTCACGGCCGTCGACGGTGATGCAGACGGGAACGCCGAGCCAGTCGCCCGGCACGTGCGGGTGGGGGTCGAGCTTCACGAAGCGGTAGCGGCCGCGCGTGTTGGCGCGCGTCAAGCCGACATGCACGCCGCGTCGGGTCAGCACGTAGCCGCGGTGCACCGAACCGGGTCCCGGCGGCTCCGCGTTGAGGAGCGGATTGGTGTCCGGCGTGCTCTGCGTCTGGCTGTCGTCCTCGCGGCCGAAACCGATCCCCATCATCGCCACGTGGGCCGGCGCCACCTCGGGCGTGCAGCTGCGAGCGCGCGCGGTGCAGTCGATCCGGTCGACGGCGAGGACCCGGATGGGCTGCGTGACCACGCTCGCTCCATCGCGGCCGACGATGGAAACCAGGACGCGCACCCAGCGTCCGACCATGATCCGGCCGGAACTCGAGTAGGTCAGCCGTCCGGGCTCGCTCGGCAGGTTCTCGTTGTCGGGAATCCGAGCGGCTGAGACCACGATGCCGGTCGAACCGGTATCAACGAGCACCGGACGAGGCTCGCCGCCGAACGACAGGCCGAGGCGCGGGGACTTCGTGATGGCGTCGCCGGGTCGCGGCGCGTTGAGGAAGGGCAGGAAGATGCCGCGTCGGTCATCGCCGTAGCTCGGCCCATCGTCGGCCCGCGCCGACATCGCCGGGCCGAGCAAGGCCGCGCTCACGATCCCGACGCCGAGGAGAGCCGAGACCGATCGGGTGTGAGGGTCCCCAGGACGGACGGTCAGGCAAGCTGAGCGCGGAGGATGCTGAAACACCTGGCACATGTCGGCCCCGGGAGATGTCGTTTCCGAGTCGACACCGCGCGCGATCCGCACCGGCGTCGAGAACAGGTCTGCAGTCCGCGCACGGTTGCGCAGGCGTGGTGGACCGGATCCGGGCGGTCGGCGGCGAGAGCCTGTCCACCCTCAAGCGGCCGGGAGCACGATCCGGTCCGCCACGCGCGCAGCCGGAGCCACCACGAGAGATTTCATGAATACCTCTCAAATGAAGAGAAGCCCTTAACAGTATTCGCCGTCCATCGCATAGGCTCTCAACGATCAGCGGACGCTGTATTGACCCCTCTCCGATCCCGGGTCAACGAGTCGTGAGAAATAGTGTTACCGGTTCAGTAAGCCGGGATGGCTTGCGGCGGATGATGAGCATTCGACGCCGTCGCGTCGCGTGTTCTGGACCGAACGCAGCGCCCGCGTCGCTCTCGATCGGAGCGCGCCGACGGTCCTGAGGGTGAAGGCTGTTCGGGGTGACCCTGCCGTCGATGGCGACGGCCACCGCCGTCGTCGGGCGGTCGCCGGACGACCGACGCCATCTCGGCCGCGCCTGTCGGAAGAAATTTTTCGCGTCACACCGCGCCGGCCGCACGAAACCGCGTCTGGCCGACCCATGCCCCTGTCGAGGCGGACGATCCACCGCCCGACCAGGGAGACCCGAGATGACCAAGACCAAGATCCTCGTCCTCGCCGCCAGCCTTCTCTGCGCCGCGGGTCCCGCCCTCGCCCAAGAGGCCGCGCCGCAGCACGGGAACCAGGAGTTCCTCGGCGTCGATCTCGACAACGGCGGCGTCTACTACAACGGCCGCAACTCCGGCCGTTACTGCGTCTACCGCACGGTCGAGGTCTACAATCGCTACACCGGCTACTTCGAGGCGCGGCGCGCCCGCCGCTGCGGCCGCGGTCTCTACCTGCCGTGAGGAGCGAGACCATGCTGACCGCCCTCTCGCCGCTCCACCTCGCCGCCCTCAGCCTGATCGTCGCGTATCTCGGCTGGGGCTGAGATGCCCGCTCCCCGCACCGGCACCTGTGCCCCCGATGTCATCCGCATCGTCGCGGAGCCCGCCTCGACCGGCCGCGCTCACACCGTGAGATTGTTTCCCGATCCTCCAGCGGATAACCCTGTCGCGCGTGCCGACCGGGCGCGCCCCGCTCCGAGGACGATGAAACCGGGCCGCGACCCGGACAGGAGAACGCGCTTGCCGAGAGCCAACCCGGTATCCGCGCTGCGGCGGGCCGCCCGCACCGCGCTCATCCTACTCGGGATGACCTGCCTCGCCCCGCTCGCGCCGGCCAGGGCTGCCCCGGATCCGGCAGCCTTCGCCGACAATGCCGATGCCGTGGCGGTGGTGATCGGGAACCGCAGCTACAAGCAGACCGTGCCTGTCGACTACGCGCACAACGATGCCGAGGCGATCCGCGCCTACCTGATCGAGCGCCTGGGCTACCGCGAGAGCAACGTCTTCCTCCTGAAGGACGCGACCCTCAACGAGTTCAACCAGGTCTTCGGCACCGAGCGGAACCCGCAATCCGGCCGCCTCTGGCGCAGCGTGCGCGAGGGCCGCTCGAACGTCTTCGTGTACTATTCCGGCCACGGCGTCCCGGATCTCGCCACCAAGCAGCCGTTCCTGCTGCCCGAGGACGGCAACCCGAACCAGGGCGAGAGCGGGTACACGCTGGAGACCCTGTACCGCAACCTCGAGCTCGTGAAGCGCAAGATCGGCGCCGACCACCAGCTCGTCGTGATGGTCGATGCCTGCTTCACCGGCGAGACCGGCCGCAAGGGCGAGAGCCTGCTGGCGGTGTCCGCACCCGGCTTCGCGCCCGCCCGGCCGAAGACGGAGGGCGGCATCGTCCGGCTGGTGGCGACATCGGGCGCGACACCGGCCAACTGGGACGAGGTGAACAAGCTCGGCCTGCTGACCAGCCGGTTCCTGATGGGCGTGTCGGGCCTCGCCGACGCGCGGGACCATCAGGGTGACGGCGACGGGCTCGTGCAGTGGACGGAGCTGAAGCGCTACCTCCGCCGCGAGGTGGAGGACGCGGCCCGCCGCGCGTCGGGCCGCGAGCAGGTACCCGAGATCGACGAGGCCCCGATCGTCCTCAAGGCCTCCCTGCCGGTGGCGGCCGTCGCGAAGGGGGTCGAGGCCATCCGGGACGAGGCGGCCTGGCGGCGGGCCGAAGCGCTCGGCACCCGGGAGGGCTTCGAGGCCTATATCGGCGCCTGCGGCGAGACCTGCCTGTACCGGCCTCAGGCCATGGACAGGCTCCTGGCCGGGCGGCGCCGGGACGCGGCGGCGATCGACCAGGAGAACTGGGCCAAGTTCGGGACCCAGCGGCAATATCAGGCCTATCTCGATTCCTGTGGCGAGGTCTGCGCCTATCGCAGCCTCGCCGAGGGCTATCTCGGCGGCAAGAACCCGAGCGCCGATCCGCGCGTCAAGCGCTGCGACGAGCTCGCCGCCGGCACGGACGATCCCGACCGTCCGAGCGGGGTCGCGGGCGTGAAGCTCGGCCGGATCGAGCCCGCCGCCGCCATCGACGCCTGCCGCGGGGCCGCGGCCGCCTATCCGGACCTGCGCCGGCTCTCCTACCAGCTCGGCCGCGCCTACGACCGGACCGACCGCTACAAGGAGGCCTTCGCCGCCTACGACCGCGCCGCCAAAGCCGGGAGCATCTCGGCGCTGAACAACCTCGCCGCCCTCTACGAGAACGGCCAGGGCGTGAAGCGCCAGCAGGCCGAGGCGTTCCGCCTCTACCGGCAGGCGGGCGAGGGCGGGAACGTCGTGGCGCTGGCGAACGCCGCCCGGATGCTGGAGTACGGCAACGGCATCCCGAAGGACGAGGCGCAGGCGGTCGCCCTGTATCGCCGCGCCGTGGCCGGGGGCGACGTCGCGTCGATCAGCAAGCTCGTGCCGCACTACGCGACGGGCGCCTACGGCTTCCCGAAGGACCTGCGCCAGGGCTTCGACCTCTTCCGGCAAGCGGCGGACCGGGGCGACCCGGTGGCCATGGCCACGATGGCGACGCTGATCGACAACGGCTTCGGGCGGTATTTCCCCGGCGTGCGCTCGGCCGACATGGTCCTGCGCGCGCTGAAGCACGGGGAACTCGGCGCCGCCTCCGTCTCGGCGACCGACACCGCCGCCCAGAAGCTCAAGCCCGAGACGATCCGCTCGGTGCAGCGCGCGATCAAGGACGCGGATTACTACATCGGTGCCTTGGACGGGCGGTTCAATCCGGTCTTCGTCCGCGCCCTCGATCAGTACGCCCGGGCGAACGAGACCGAATGAGGCGCCTCCTCCTCGCCGCGCTGCTGCTCGCCCCGGCGACGGCGCGCGCCGACCCCGCGACGCAGGCGCTGGCACCGTTCCTCGACGCGGTGGCGGCCTGCGCCGGCCGGCCGGACCTGACGCTCGCGGTCGTCGGCGTCGAGCCCGGCCAGACGGCCCTGTCGCGCGAGCAGTCCGAGGAGGTGCGCCTCGCCGTCGAGACGCGGCTCCAGGCGACCGGCCGGGTCAGGCTGGCGGCGGCGGCCGACGTCGTGCGGATCAAGGCCCTGCGCGAGGGCACGACGGGCCTCTCGGGCGCGGAGGCCGAGGCGCAGATCCGGTCCGCCTTCGCGGGGGACGCGGCCGTGTTCCTGGTCGAGCCCCGCCGGGCCGGCGAGACCGCCTCCCTCCGGCTCCAGGCCGTGACGCAGAGCGCCGCCTGCAAGGCGACGAGCGACCCTCTGGTCGTACCGATCCATGTCGGCGCCGGCGTCGCCGACGTCGACGCGGTCATGGACGGTGCGGTGAAGGCGTTCGCGCAGGCCGCACCGAATGCCGGCGCCGTCGAGGTCTGCCCGTTCGTGGCGGAAGGCGGCCATTCCACCTGCGCCGGCGCCCTCACGGACCGCCTCGTCATCGCCCTCGACGCGGAGGCCCGCTCGGCCAATCGGGTGCTCCGCGGCGCGCGCCTCGACGTGCGCCGCCGGCCGCCCGGCAGCGCCTGCGCCGGCACCGTCACCGCGCGCGGCCGCTTCCGCACGGACCACGACCGGCAATCCTGGATGGAGGTCGAGTTCCAGCGCGACGGCGCTGTCCTGGCCCCGACGGGGCGACGCCGGATCGCGACGGAGGGGCTCGGCTGCGATCCCGTCCCGCGGCCGTTCCTGGACCACCTCGCCGCCACCGCGCGCACGGATGCCGGCCGCCTCTCGGTGGCGGCCGCCGCCACGCCGTTCGCGGCCGGTCAGCGCCTGGAGATGCGCATCGAGTCCCGCGTCGCGCAGAACCTGTACTGCTGGGTGGTCGCGGCCGACGAGACCGCCTTCGTCGCCCTGCCGGTGCGCGACAACCCGGCCTCGCAGCTGGCCCTCAAGCCGGGAGACTCGCGGCGCTATCCACGGGGCTACGGCCTCGACGAGATCGTCGCGGGGGAGCCCTTCGAGAACCTGTTCGCCTGCTTCGGTGTGCCGGGCGGCCTGCCGCCGGAGCTCGCCGCGCGGTGGCTGGCGGCGGCGCCGGGCGCCGACGGCGAGGCGCGTCTCCTGCAGCCCCCGGACGTGCTGGACCTCCTCGACCGGATCCGGGCGACGCCCGGGGTCACGGAGGCCGCCGCGCGCGTCGTGGTGCGCTGAGCCGGAGCGCGACGGGATCAGAACCGCGTCTGGACCGCCCAGAGCAGACGGGTGGCGCCCGGATGGCCGCCGGAGGTCGACGGATGGCCGGTCGCGAGGTAACCATAAGGCGAATCGAACGATCACAAGGGGTTGCGTGGCAGCCCGCGACCGGGAGGCGCATGACGGGCGGATACGATGAGCGCTGCGCGGCCGACCTCGCCAATATCGGCGACGGCCGCGATCTCTCCCGCGCCGACCGTGCCTGGCTCGCCCGCGTGGTCACGGGTGCCGTGCGCCCGAACCGCGACAAGCCCCTGTGGGACCTCGCCCACGCCCTCGCCGCGCTGGCCGAGGCGGCCGGGGCCCGCGACGGGCGCGATCTCATCACCCTCGCCCTGGACCCCGGCCTCGCGCGACCGGCCGCCCTCTCGGCGCGCTTCGGCGGCGGCCCGGCCGTCGACGACCGCGGCCCCGTGCTCGGCACCGCCTGGTCCACCGGCTGGGCCGGGCTCGCCCGGCTCCTCGCGCTGGCCGAGTTCGTGCTCACCGCGGAGGACCTGGTCCAGTTCGCGACCGTCGCGGGCTGGCTCGACGAACTCGCCGCCGCGCCCGACGCGGAAAGCGCGGCGATCCTGGCCAAGCGGCTGGCCCGGCATCTCGCCGCCTACCGGAACGCCCATCTGCCGCTGGCGCCGCTGGAGCGGCGCTTCCGGGCGCTCCTGACCTTCCTGGGCGGCCGCCGGTCCGTCGCGGACGACGACATCCTCGATTTCTGGCGCGCCGAGATGGCGACGGGCGAGCGGCCGGGCTTCCGCATCGTCGCGGAGCATTTCGTGACCTTCGAGGCGGCCGGCCGCCTCCTCGAAGGCCTCGACGCCCTCTCGGCCCCCGCCGCCCTCGACGCCCACGCGGGCTGGGAGGAGCGGCTGGACGCGGCCCTGGGCGATCTCGCGGCCGCCGAACCCGCCGCGGCGCTGGCGACCCTGCTGGCGGACTGGCCGGAGGGCCCGAAGATCCTCACCGGCGCCGAGCGCGATGACCTGGCCGACTTCCTGCGCCTCGAGCCCTACCACCGGACCCGCCCGCTGACGACGCTCCGGGCCGTGAGCTTCGGCCGGGTCCAGTCGGGCATCGCCAACCGCCTGCGCCGCGGCGGCGGCGGCGCCGCCATCGCCGAGCGGGCGACCTGCCTGGAGGCCGAGAGCTACGCCGAACTCCGGACGCGCGCGGGACTGCTCGCGGCCCATCTCGGCCGGATGCTGCGCATCGCGGCGGCCCTCCGGATCGCCGATCGCGACGCGCTGCCCGAGGCGGTGCGGGGTGCGCTGGAGGCCGCCGAGGCCGACCTGCGCCGCGTCCGCCGCGCCGGATTCGACGATCGGGAGGGGCTCTCGGCCGGGTTCGCGGCCGCCGAACCGGCGCTGCTGCGCCTCGCCGAGGCGGCGGCCGACCTGGAGCGGTCGCTCGAAGGCCTCGCCCGGCACCGGCCGCTGGACGCGCTGTTCCCGGCGGATCGGGACATCTTCGCGGTCGCGTTCGCGGCGGCCTATGCCGGGGAGGCTGCGGCGTGAGCGACGCGGCACGGCTCCTCGCCGAGATCCACGCGGCCCGCGCCCTCGTGCGCGATGCGGCGACGACCGCCCGGCCGGACCACGCGGGGCTCTGGGCCCACGCGACCCGGGCGCCCGACGGTCCGGTCGACCTCGCGACGGTGCGGGCGATCCGCGGCGACGCCGCGACGGCCCGGCGCTACCGGACGATGCTCGGCGCCCTGGCGCTCGCCCACGCGCCGCTCGCTGCGGCCGCCTCGGACGGCGCGATTCTCCGGCGCCGGGTCGGCGCCTACGCGCTGGAGATCCTCGAGGCCGCGGACGGCGCGCCTCCGCTCCTCGTCCTGCGCGGCGAGTCGGGGCAGATGCCGCGGGTGATCGAGGCGTGGCTCGGCGACGAGACGGTCCGGCTCGACCTCGGTCCGGCGATCGAAGGCGCGGCGGTGCTCGCCCTCGACCCGGCCGTGCCGGACGCGGCCCTCATGGGCCGGATGCTCCGCGACCCGGCCTGCGCGGTGTTCCTGCTTTGACGAGCCGTCGGACCAGCCGGCAGGCCGGTCTCGGCCCGTCCGGGAGACCGGCCCGCGCATGACACGTCCGGCCATCCTCGTCGTGGTGCCCACGACCCGCGGACCGCTGGTGCTGCGCGGACTCAGGCCGCGCCCCGGCCTTCCGGCCCCGGCCGCCTTCGCGGACGGCGATTATCGCCCGCTGCCGTGGTCGGCCGATTACGCCCGGCTCTGCGGGGCCGCCGGTCCGCTCGCCCGGTGGACGGGCCGGACGCCGGAGCCCCACGAACTGCGGCTGTCGGGCTCCTTCGATGCCGGACGCTCCTGGGAGGTTCCGGTCTGCCTGGCGCACGGCCTCGCCGAGGGCGGCCACCCGCTCGCCGCGGCACCGGAGGAGGCCGATCTCATCCTCTGGGCGACCGGCGCGGTCGATCTCGACCTCGCGGTGCTGCCCGGCGACTACGCGCTCCTCGACAAGATCGAGCGCTCCGCCGCGACGATCGCCGGAGCTCCGGACGCCGCGCTGGCGGTCCTCCTGCCGGACGGGCCGGAGCGCGCGCAGGCCGAAGCCGTCTTCCGCGGCATGGGCCGGAACGTGCGGATCCTGCCGTCGCACAGCGTGCCGGGAGCCCTGGCCGCATTGACCGCGCCGCGGCCTCCGGAGAGGGCCGAGACGCCGCCGGCGCGGCGATGGTGGCGTCTCGCATTGCCGGCCGGCGCCGTCGCGGCGGCCGGCCTCGCCGGTGTGCTCGCTCTCGGGGCCACGCGGCCCGATCCCGTCAGTGAGCCGCGCCCCGACGCGCCGGCCGGTCCCGCCAGCCCTCCCCCCAGCATCGAAGCCCGGATCGCGTCGCCGATCCACGTCTCCGAGCTGCGCGCCCCGGCGGGCTCCTCCTGCCGTCGCGTCGCCTTCGGAGCCGATCCGCCCGAGCGGCGCCCGGTACCGGCGGAGTCGGGCGATCACCTGGCCGCGAGCCGCCTCACGCCGGACCTGTGCGGGCTCGCCATCGGAGCGGAGCCGGGCCTGCGCGTGCAGGTCGGGCCGGAACTGCGCGACGCCGCCCTCCCGGCCGTCCGGCTGGCGGACGGCGCGCTCGGCTATTTCCTGCGCGAGGGCGCGCGGCAGAACCTCGTCTACACGGTCCAGGCCGTTCCGGAGGCCGGAACCGGCGCGGTTGCCGGCCGCCTGGTCCACACCCTGGCGCGCTGATGAGAATCCGGCGTGTTGCGAATGCTGTCGATCGACCCCGCGAGCGCTGGCCCGATCCGCGGACCGAGAGGAGGGAGAGGATGATCGCGATGCGCCGGAGAGGCCCACTCCTTCTGGGAACGGCCTGCGCGCTGATCGTGCTCGGCCGCGGCGATGCCGCGCGGGCGCAGAGCGTCGGCTTCGATCCCGCCGATTACGGCCGGGCGCAGCTGCCCCTGCGCCAGACGACCGGCGACGCGGCCGCCTATGTCGACCAGAACAAGGGCGCCTTCGAGCCCGTGAGCGAGCTCGACCCGAAGGACGGCCTCGCGGCCCTCGCCCGACCGATCGGCCGCGTCGACATCGTGCTCCAGAACGGCCGCACCGGGCAGCAGGTCGGTGCCTCCTGCACGGGGACGCTCCTGACCGGCGACTACGTGCTGACCAACCACCATTGCCTGCCGCAATCGGGCGACCTGCGCCCGGTCAAGGCGTCGATCCTGATGGATTACCTGACCCTCGACGGGAAAGGCTCCCGCCGGTTCGAGATCGACCCGAAGCCCGTCGAGTTCGACGCCCGCCTCGACTTCGCCCTCGCCCGCGTGGCGGGCAATCCGACCGCGACCTACGGCGCCGCGCGGCTCTCGGGCGAGCCGGTGACGGCCAACCGCTCGATGCTGGTCATCCACCATCCCCTCGGACGTCCGAAGGTGATGAGCCGCTTCCGCTGCTTCGCCGTGAAGGACCAGGCCGAAGGCCCTGACCTGCGCCACCGCTGCGACACGCTCGGCGGCTCGTCCGGGTCGCTCATGTTCGACGCCTCCGTGGCCGGCATCGCGCTCCACAAGGAGGGTGGCCTCGATCCGAAGGATCCGACGAGCTTCAACAGCGCGACCCGCCTCTCGGCGATCCTGGGCCGGAGCCCGACCCTGGCGCGGATCGCGGCAGCCCAGGGGCGCCCGGTCGCCGCCGCGGATCCGGGGACCGGGCCGGTCGGGCCCGGCCCGGCACCCCGACGCAGGCCGGCGACCGACGGCCCCCTCGATCCGGCCGGGATGAACGCCATCCTGCGGGGACGCTGAGCGCCGTCGCGAAGATCGCGAGGCCGCGCGACGAAAATCGCTCTGGGCCGCCCATGGACGGGGTGAGAGGGGCCGAAGCAAGGCCCGGGACACTGGAAGGGGAAGCGATGCGGACCCACGATCTGCCGCGCGCCGCGCGGGCGCGCCTCGGCCGCTCCGGACTGTTGCTCGCCGTCGGCCTCGCCCTCGCGCTGGCCGCGCCCGCGCGGGCGAACCCGCTCACCGAGGTGCCGGGTGCCCGGGCAGCGCAGCCGGACGAAGCGCCTCCGCCGCGGGACCCGGCCGCGGAGCGGGCGGAGGCCGAGGAGGCGCGGGCCGCGAACCCGGGTGCGACCGCGATCATCCGGTCGCTCGCGCCGTTCGCCGACGGCAATCCGGGAGCGCCCGCGCGGCCGCTGGCGGTCAGCCCCGACGACGGCGGCCCGGCGGTCCGCGTCGTTCCCGCCCGGTCGATCGATCTCACCGTGTTCTTCGCCTACGACAGCGCGCGCCTGACCCCCGAAGCGCGCATCCAGCTCGAACCGCTCGGCGAGGCCCTGCGCGCCGAGCCGCTCGCGGGCCACGGATTCCTGATCGCCGGCCACACCGACGCCGCCGGCGGCCGCGCCTACAACCGCCGCCTCTCCCTGGCCCGAGCCCGGGCCGTGAAGGCGCATCTCGTCGAGACCTACGGCATCGCGCCGGAGCGCCTGCGCGTCCACGGCTGGGGACCCGCGCGGCCGAAGGATCCCGACGCACCCCTGTCACGGGTGAACCGCAGGGTGGAGGTCAGCCTGATCGCGCCGGCCCGCAGCGGTGCCCTCCGCTTCGTCCTGCCGGTCGCGGATGGTCCGTGCAGCGACCTGGCCGACCCGCGCCTGCGGACGGATCTCGACCTGGACGATTTCCGCGCGGCTCCGACCCCGCGTCCCTGCGCCGAATGACGCCAACTCGCCTCACCGACGGTCCGAAGACGGAGAGACCCGCGATGTCCTGGAGGATCCCGATGCCCCACGTCCGCACCACCGCGTTCCGCACCACCGCGTTCCGCGCCGCCTGCCTCGCCGTCCTGGCGCTCGGATCCGCCTACGCGGCACCGGCCCGGGCGCAGACCAAGCCCAACGTCGTCGTGATGGGCGAGGACGCCGACGAGGACGCGGTGCCCCGCGGCAACCGCATCTTCCAGCGGGTGATCCACGAGCTGTCCGAGACCATGAATCTGCGCGGCTACAACGTCTACGACGAGACCGCCGTCGCGATGGGGTTCACCCAAGCCAACCGGGTGCGCCGGCGGGATGCCGAGTTGATCGAGGTCGCCCGCGCGGTCCAGAATCCGCCGCTCGACGTGGTGGCGGTGTTCCAGATCTACGCGTCGGCGTCGAAATCCGCCTACTCGGATATCGTCCGGCCGGAGATCCGTATCCCCGGCCGCCTCCTCAACGTCCGCACCGGTCAGTCGCTCGGCTCGTTCGAGGTGGCCGGGCTCCAGTTGCCGCCCCTGCCCCAGGGATGCGACCGCGAGTGCCTGCTCGAGCGGGTCGGCGCCGAGGCGAAGACGGTGGCCGCCGACCTCGCGGCCGCCCTCACCGCGAAGCTCGACGGCGTCATAGCGCCCCGCCGCGGTGCCGATGCCGGCGCCGCGCCCCCCGACGCCGCTCCGGTCGGCGGCGCCGTGGCGGCGGCGCCCGGCGGCGAGGGCTGCGGGGGTTTGCCCAGCGCCTACGTCGTCCGTCTGAGCGGCTTCTCGGCCCAGGAGGTCCAGGCGGCCGAGGAGTACATTGCGGCCTTCCGCTGCTACGAGCACCACCGTCCGGTGCGCGCGAGCGGGGCCAGCACCGAGTACTGGTACGAGACCCGCTCGGATTCCGCCCGGCTCGGCCGGAACCTCCGCCTGATGCTGGAGCACATGAGCGCGCCGGGTCAGGTCCAGTTCTCAGGCAACACCTTCGTCATCAGCCGCGTGGCGACGCGGTAGCCGAACCTCGCCTTCCCCGCCTCGTCGTCCCACCGTTCCCTGAAGGTTGACCATGTCGGTTCGCGAGCGCCTGCGCGGCGCCCTCTCCCATCTTGTCCCGCAACGCCCGGCGCGGCGCGTCATCCTGGCCGGACTGGTCTTCGCGCCCCTGGCGATCGCGGCCCGCGAGGCCCGGGCCGACCCGGTCTTTCCGGGCGCCGGTGCCCTCGGCCTGACGCCGCCGGCCGGGATGAGCGTGAGCCGGCGCTTCGCCGGTTTCGAGCATCCGGCCGGCGCGTCGATCATCCTGGTGGAGATGCCGCCGGAGGCCTGGGACCAGATCAATGGCCGGTTCACCCCCGAGGCGCTGGCCGCCACGGGCTTCCGGGTGAAGGGCGGGGCCGAGCCCCTGCCGGTCGCGGGCGGTGAGGGCTTCGTCCTGCGCGGCACCCAGCCGGCCAACGGCCTGACCTACGCGAAATGGGTCGCCGTCGTGCGCGGCGCCCCCGGGACCGGGCTCGTCACCGTGCAGGTGCCCGAGAAGGCGGCCCGGCAGGTGCCCGCCGCTTCCGTCGAGGCCGCCCTCCGCACGATCGCGTTCCGCGCGAAGGCGAGCCTGACCGATCAGGTCGCGGCGCTGCCCTACACGGTCGGCGACATGGCGGGCTACCGGCCGGCCGCGGTCTTCGCGGGCAACAGCCTCCTCCTCACCGAGGGACCCAAGGACGTCGATCCCGAGCGCGAGCAGCCGGTGATCGTCGTCGCGCCCTCGCTCGGTCAGGCGCCGGTCCCGGCGGGTGCGGAGGTCGCGGTCGCCCGCCGGCTGTTCGCGGCGCAGAAGGACTTCGCCGACGTGAACGTCACGGACGAGGCGCGGTCCAGTCGCGGCGAGGCGGTCGTCGTGCGGCTGCGCGGCACCGGGACCGACACCAAGAGCGGCCGTGCCCTCGGCGTGACGCAGACGATGGTCTTCGACGGCCAGCGCTACCTGCGGGTGCTGGGCTTCGCCGATGCCGGTCGCCCCGACGCCCTGGACAGGGCCGACCGTGTCGCCGCCTCGGTAGCGATGCGCTGACCGACCTCTGCACCCACAACGAGAGCCTTCCCGATGCGCCCGCCGCTCCTCGCCCCGCTGCTCCTGGTCTCCGCCCTCGCCCTGCTCGCTGGCCCGGCGCGCGCGGAGGAGAACGAGTGCCGGCGGTCCCCCTCGCTCGCGTCCGGCGCGCCCCCAACCTTCGGGCGCATCAGCGCGCCGGGGCGCACGGCCTTCGTCAAGGACGGGCTCGCCCGCGCCGGCTGCCCGGACCCGAGCGCCGCCTGCCGCGAGCGCGCCTACCTGGTGAGTGCCGATCCCGTCATCCTCGGCGAGCGTCGCGGCGCCTATGTCTGCGCCCACTATCGCGGCGCGGGCGACGAGATGGGCCGGACCGGCTGGCTCCCGGGCGAGGCCGTCGCCGTCGAGCCACCCGGTGCCGTCGCGCCTGCGGACTGGCTCGGCACCTGGACCCGTGCGGAGGCGCGCATCCGCATCACCCAGGCCGACAAGCCGGGGCTGCTCACCTTCGGGGGCGACGCCACCTGGGGCGCCGGGGATCCGGAGCGGGCGCGCCGCGGCGGCGTCCATATCGGCGAATTCGCCGGCACGGTCGCCCCGCAGGGCGCCGCGGCGAGCTTCGCCGTCGGCGAGAACGGGGCGCTGCCGGTCGAGGCCGGTGACGCGTCCGATTGCAAGGTCTGGCTGCGGCGGGTCGGCCCCTGGCTGGTCGTCGACGACAACCTCGCCTGCGGAGGCGTCAACGTCACCTTCCGCGGCCTCTATCGCCGCCAGCCATGAGCGGCGCGGCGAGACGCGGCCGCCCCGGCTCCGCGCGGGGCTTGTGACCGATGGCCATCCCCACGATGGCGCGGCCGAGCCCGTCCCGGCGACGCCTGCGCGTGATCCTCATCCTGCTGCTGATCACGTGGCTGCCGGTCGTACCCTTCTCGCTCGGCCTCGCGCTGACGAGCCTGACCGGCTGCACCGTCAACGAGGCGGGGACGCACCCCTGCCCGGTGGCCGGACACGATATCGGCGGCCTGCTCTACACGCTGACGATGACGGGCTGGCTGCTGATCCCGTTCCTGCCCTTCATGGCCCTGACACTGCTGCTCACCGTCGTGCAGGGCCTGCTGATGATCCTTCGAGCGTGGTTGCGGCGATGATGCGGTTCACCTTCCGGCGCGCGGCCGCGCTGCTCGGCCTCGGCGTGGCAGCCGTCCCGCTGTCGAGCCTGGCGATCCCGGTGACGGCGACCCCGGCACGGGCGCAGGCGACCGAGGTGGAGGGACCGGCCCTCCCCTACGACTCGACGCTCGACCTGCGGGCCGCCACGGTCGCGCGGGCGGTGCGCGACCAGCGCGCCACGAACCCGATCGCCGCGGCCGAGACGGCGCGAGAGCTGGCCCAGCACGATTACGACAGCGTCTTCCGCGGCTTCCTCGACGGGACGCCGCTGCGGCCGGACGATGCGGGCGACGTGCTCACCGCCTTCATCGCCCTGCAATGGATGGTCGCCAACGACGCGACGGTCGAGCCGAGCGCGGCGGCCCTGCGGGCGATCCGGACCCGGTTCGTGGCGCCGATGGCGGAACGGCCGCCCCTGTCCCAGCCGGCCACGCGGGCGGCCTTCGCCGAGCAGGTCAAGCTGCGCGCCGTTCTCCACCATGCCGGCTGGCAGGCGGCCAAGCGGCTCGGCGTGCTGCCGCGTTTCCTGGCGGGCCTGTCCAACGAGTTCATCCCGGTCGCCACGCTGCGGAATCTGGCGCTGACCGAGGACGGGCTGGTGCCGAAGGGCCGGGCCGGACGCGCGGCCCAGAAGCCGCCGCCGGTCGCGGAGAGCCCGCCCGTGCCGGACGCGCGGCCGGCTCCCTCCCCGGCTCCCTCCGCCCCGGACGCGGCCGGTCCCCCGCGCCACGCCGCCAACTGGGATTCGGTCGAGGGCGTGTACTTCCGTTCGACCACCGGATTCGGCGTCGGCGGTCTCATGACGATCGATTTCGAGCCGCTGATCTTCCTGCGCGACGGAACCTACTACGAGATCGCCGACACCGCGCTCGAAGACGTGGACCTCGCCGCCGAGCGGGCCGCACGGCCCAAGCGATTCGGGCGGTGGAGTGCCAAGGGCGCCGGCTTCGTCCTGACGGACGCGCGCGGCCGCGCGAACGACTACGCCCTCGGCGACGGCAGCTTCTTCCGGGCCTTCCCGGCCGGCTCTGGCGAGCGGGTGGCGCGGGCGTACCGAAGGCTGTCGGGCGGCGGCAACACAGCCCTGGGCGGCGACGTCGCGATCGCCGTCGAGAGCCGCTACGACTTCCACGCGGACGGGAGTTACGGCCGCGGCGGCTCGGTCGGCGCGACGAATTCGGGGGCGAGCACCGGCGTCGGCACGGCGATCGCCCGTCGGCGCGCGCCGGAGGGCGGGCGCTACGCCCTCGATCGCCACACACTGACGCTGACCACGGCGGATGGCCGGACCCGGCGCCTGTTCTTCGCCTACGGCTCGCAGAAGGATCCCCCCGAGATCGACCGCGAGATGATCTTCGTGGGCGACGACGTCTTCAGCCCGGCGGACTGATCGGGATGCCGAGGGCGGCCCCTCGATCGGCGCGGATCTCAGGACGCGGGGCATCGGCGGATTCCGGGCCGAGCAGACCGCCGCCGAACCGCGCCCAGTCCTCCAGCGAGCGTCCGGGGGCGGCCTGCGGGCCCTGCTTGACCGGTCGCGGCGTCCGCGGCGCGCCGAGGCGTCCGTAGCGCCGGTACCAGGATCGCGCCCTCTGCACCGGCCGTCCCAACGCCTTCCGCATGCCGTCCCCCTGTGCAGCGCGCGCGAATGTCCACGGCCAAGCTAGTCCAGCTCGGTCGCCCGGGCATGTCGGGCCGACCCTGACACGATTGCCGATCTCTCCGACTGCTGATCGGCGCCGGGCAACACAGATGAGCCTGCGGGACAGCGACCGGCGGTCTCCCGCCGTCCGCGCGTCCCGGGGAATGCGCGGTGGCCCCCGATGGCGGCCGGCATCGCCGTCCCGACAGACCGCGCCGCGCGGTCGGATCCGGCATCGGGTCCGATCCGTGCGGACGTCCTTCACCGTCTCTGGAGCTCAGCCCATGAAACGTCTCGCGATCGCCCTCACGGCGCTGTCGAGCCTCGTCCTGTTCGCCCCGTCGAGCGAGGCGCGACCCCACGGCCGCGGCTTCCATCATGGGCCCCACCATCTGGGCCACGGCGTCTGGAGGGGGCGGCGCCACGGTCTCCACCGGTACCGCCATCACCGTCTCCACCGGCACTACCGGCGGCACCGGGGCTACCGCGGATATCGCGGCGTCCACTTCCGCCCCGCCGGCTACGGCTTCCGGCCCCACGCGTATCGCTCGGGTGGCTGGGGCGGCTATCGCGGGGTCGGCTTCGCGACCGGCGCAGGCCTTGGCCTCGCGGCCGCTGCACGGCCCAATCTCTACGGCGCGGCCTACGGGCGGCCCTACGGGTACGGCTACGCGCCGGTCGGCTACGGCTGCGCCTACTAGGCGGCGCATCCGGACCGGGAGGCCGGGCCGTCACGGCCTCCCGGTCGACTTTCCACGCCACGCCCACGTCGGCGGGGCACGCGTGATCCTCGCGTCCGACGACACGAGGATCTCGTGTCTCTCCGCGCATCATTCGGACGGATCGGGGCGATCCCCGAAAGACCCGGTGCCGCTTTCGTGCAATGGTCAATCGATCATCGCACGCACGGCCTGTCGGGATATTCCCGACAGGCGTCGGTGTGAGCGGTATCCCGGCTCGAAACAGCTTGCTTGGCCGTTCGAACTCGGCGCTTCTGACCCGGCGGGACAGGCTCCCGAGCGGCCGGAGAGATCAGCGCCCATGCTCATGGACATCGTCAAACAGGGCGCCCGCGCGCGCGCCGTCGGTCGGCCCCGCGACGCCTGCCCCTATCCCGGCGAGTCGCGCGAGCGCCGGGCCTGGTACGAGGGCTACGACGGCTCCTCGTGGGCGGTCGCGACGCGGATGCCGCACCCCGCCCGGATGCTGCCCGGATCGGCCCTTTCCGACGCCGGTGCCGCGTCCGACCCCGCCTCCCCGGCCTGACGGCGGCCCGACTTTCCCGTAGGAGAGCTGTGAGCTTACGGGCCGATGCGGGGACACGGGAGGCGGGCGACGGTGCGCGCGGGACGGCGAGACAGGGGCGTCGGGCCGTCCGAGCGATGGGGGACGGGTCCGGGCCGGCGCGCAGCGTGTCCGCGCACGGCCGCATGAATGTTCGCGCCCGCGACACCGCGATCCGGAAGCCCGAGCTCCAGCTGAGCCGCGGCAGCCGCCGCACCTTCGTCGCCCTCGCCCTCGCGGCCGCGATCCCGGTCCTGCTGCTCAGCGGCTGGGTCGCGACGCTGATGGCACAGCAGCAGCGCGACCTCGCCCGGAGCGCCGCCGTCGCCAGCGCGACCCGGGTGGCCGAGCGCGTCGCCTCGGACATCGCCGCCCAGATCGCCGTCCTCGAGGCCGAGGCCGCCTCCGCGACCCTCGACCGGCCGGACCTCGCGGCCTTCTACGCCGAGGCCGTGCGCCTCCGGCAGGCGCACCCGCTCTGGGAGACGGTGGAGCTCGCGCGACCGGACGGCGCCCAGATCGTGAATCTTCTCCGGTCCCTCGAGGAGGAACTCGGACCGACCTCGGACCGGACGAGCTTCGACGCGGTGGTGCGCACGCGGCAGCCGGTGATCGGCGGCATCGGCCCGGCCGGCTCGATCTCGGGCAAGCGCCTCGTCGCGCTGCGCGTGCCGGTCATCCGGGACGGCACGCTGCGCTACGTCCTCTCGATCCGGCTCGCCACGAACGCGGTGAGCTCGATCCTGCGCGACGCCGGCGCCCCCGAGGGCTGGGTCGGCACCATCGTGGACGCGGAGGGCAACACGATCGCCCGGACCCGGGCCGAGGTGGAGGAGCTCGGCCACCCGGCGAACCCGGCGCTCCAGGCGGCGATCCGGAACGCCCCGAACGGCTTCTACACCGGACCGACGCTGGAAGGCGCCGATGTCGAGGTGGTCTACCGGACCCTGCAGCATACCGGCGGCTGGTCAGTGCATTTCGGGATGCCGGTCGCGACGCTCAACGCGCCGGTCTCGCGGTCCTACGCCGTCCTGGGTGGCGGCAGCTTCGTCAGCATCGGGCTCGCCCTGGCACTGGTCGGTCTCGTCGGCCGCGACATGGCGCAGCGCCGGGCGGGCGAGCAGGCCCGGTTCTCCCTCGCGCTCCGCTCCAGCGAGGAACAGGGCGCCGTCGCCGCCGAGGCCGCGGAACTCGGCACGCTGCGCTGGGACACCGTCGCGCACCGGGTCACCGGCTCACCCCGCGCGGCCGATCTCCTCGGCTGGCCGGCCGCCGCCGAGGGGCGCGACAGCGCCGTTGACGCCGACACGGTCCTGCAGGCGGTCGATCCCGAGGATCGCGGGCGCCTGAGCGAGGCCCTGCGCCGGAGCCTCGCGGAGGGCACGCCGCTCGACGTCGAGTTCCGCGTGACCCAGGAGAGTCGGGAGCCGCGCTGGGTCCGGGTCGCCGGCCGCGTGCCGCAGCTCCACGAGCATACCCCGGCCGGACTGATCTACGGCGTGGTGTCGGATATCGAGCCGCGCAAGCGCGCGGAGGCCGAGCGCTTCGCGCTGCTGCGCCGCCTCGGCGAGGCCCAGGAGAACGAGCAGCGCCGGATCGCCCGCGAACTCCACGACCAGGTCGGCCAGACGGTGACCGGTCTGTCGCTGGGCCTCAAGAGCATGGAGCGGCTCCTGGCACGCGGGGCCACGGCCGAGGCCGGCCGGCAGGTGGAGTGGCTGCAATCGCTCGCCGGGGAGATCGGCCGCGACATCCACCGGGCCGCCGTCGACCTCCGGCCGACCGCCCTCGACGATCTCGGCCTGCGCGAGGCCCTGGCCACCCTGCTGCGCGACTGGAGCCAGCGGCACGGGATCCGCGCCGACCTGGAGTTCCTGAGCGAGGCGACCCGGCTGCCGGCCGCGATCGAGACCGCCGTCTACCGGATCGTGCAGGAGGCCCTGACCAACGTCCTCAAGCACGCCCGGGCCGCGAGCGTCAGCGTCTCGGTGGAGAAGCGCGCGGGCGAGATGCGGGTCGTCATCGAGGACGACGGCACCGGCTTCAACGCCGACGAGCAGCGTGAGCGCGCCGGCGGCGAGGCGCCGGCCAAGCTGCGGCTCGGCCTGTCGGGCATCCGCGAGCGGCTGTCGCTCCTGAGCGGGACTCTCACGCTGGAATCGTCCCCGGGCATCGGTACGACGCTGTTCGTCACCATCCCGATTCCGGAACATCCCGAGACCTGAGGAGAAGCGCATGACGGACCGCATCCGCGTCGCCCTGGCCGACGACCATCCCATCGTCCTCGCGGGGATCCGGACGCTCCTGAACGCCGACCCGGAGATCGAGCTGGTCGGCGAGGCCACCAGCGGCAGCGAGGCGCTGCCGATGATCCACGCCGCCGACCCGGACGTCGCCGTCGTCGACGTCTCGATGCCGGGCCTCAACGGCCTGGAGCTGACCGAGCGCGTCGCCGGGTCGTGCCCGCGGACGCGGGTGCTGGTGCTGACGGTTCACGAGGACGCGGCCTACGTTCAGCCGCTGCTCAAGGCGGGCGCCCGGGGCTACCTCCTCAAGCGCTCGGCCGCGGAGGACCTGCTCCGCGCGGTCCGCGCCGTCGCGGCGGGCGGGATCTACCTCGACCCCTCGGTGGCGAGCCACGCCATGGCGCATCCCGGGGCCCCGGCGCAGGGCGCGGAGACCGAGCCGTCGGCCGAAGCGCTGAGCCCGCGCGAGACCGACGTGCTCCGGCTGATCGCGCAGGGCTTCAGCAACAAGGAGATCGCGCGGCGCTTCGATCTCAGCGTGAAGTCCATCGAGACCTACAAGGCGCGGGCCGCCGAGAAGCTGGGCCTGCGCACGCGCGCGGAGATCATCCGCTACGCCGCCGCGCACGGATGGCTCGACGCCCTGGCGCTGCGCTAGGCGCGAGGGAGCGCGGGCAGCCAGTCCCGGGCGACGGCCGGGTCCGCCGATTTTTCGCCGGTCAGGGATCAAATCCTGCCGCGGATCGTCTGTCTGGCGGACCGGTCAGGGACGAGGGGGGACGGGTGAGCGTCGGATTGATCGCCCTGTTGGACGATGTCGCCTTCATGGTGAGGGCCGCGGCGGCCTCGCTCGACGACGTGGCCGGCCAGGCGGCGCGCGCCGGCACCAAGGCCGCCGGCGTCGTCATCGACGACGCGGCCGTGACGCCGCGCTACGTCGTCGGCTTCGCCGCGGAGCGCGAATTGCCGATCGTCGGCAGGATCGCCCTCGGATCGCTGCGCAACAAGATCCTTTTCCTGCTGCCGGGTGCCCTGGCGCTGAGCGCCTTCGCCCCCTGGGCGATCACGCCGCTCCTCATGCTGGGCGGCGCGTACCTGTGCTTCGAGGGCGCCGAGAAGGTCTACGAAGCCGTGTTCGCCCATCACGGCCACGGCGACGAGGCGGACCAAGAGGGTGGAGCCGGCGGCGATCAGGCCCGGGAAGACCGGCGCGTGGCGAGCGCCATCAAGACGGACTTCATCCTGTCGGCCGAGATCATGGCCATCACGCTGGCGGCGCTGCCGGAGGGCAGCTTCTGGATGCGGGCGGCGGTGCTGGCCATCGTCGCGGTCGGCATCACCGCGGGCGTCTACGGCGTGGTCGCGCTGATCGTGAAGGCCGACGATGCCGGTCTGGCCCTCGCCCGCAGCACCGCGGGCCCACCGCTCGGAAGCCTGATCCGCGGGCTCGGCCGCGGTGTCGTCAAGGGCATGCCGATCCTGCTCAAGATCCTGGCCGTCATCGGGACGGCGGCGATGATCTGGGTCGGCGGCGGGATCCTGATGCACGGTCTCGAGACCTACGGGTTCTCGGCACCGGCGCACGCCGCCCACGCGATGGCGGAGGCCGCGGCGGCGCGCGTGCCGTTCGCCGCGGGCCTCGTCGAGTGGCTCGTTACCGCATTCGTGTCGGGCCTCATCGGGCTGGTCGTCGGCGGGGCGCTGATCCCGCTGACGAACGTCGTGCTGGCGCCGGCGTGGCGCGCCCTGTCAGGCCTGTGGCAGCGGCGCGGCTGACGGGATCCCGTGATCGGCCGGGGCGGAGCCCGGCACAGCTGCTGGCGCCGGGACCAGCGCTGCGGCGCCGTGATGCTTCAGGGGCCTGTTGCCGCTCAGGCGACGCAGCAGCACGTAGAAGACCGGGGTCAGGAACAGGCCGAAGGCGGTCACGCCGATCATGCCCGAGAACACCGCGACGCCCATCGCGCGGCGCATCTCCGATCCGGCGCCGGTCGCTGTCACCAGCGGCAGCACGCCCATGATGAACGCCATCGACGTCATCAGGATCGGCCGCAGCCGGAGGCGGCTCGCCTCGATCGCCGCCTGGAGCGGGGTCCGACCGGCGAATTCGAGCTCACGGGCGAATTCGACGATCAGGATGGCGTTCTTGGCCGAGAGCCCGACGAGCACGATCAGGCCGATCTGCGTGAAGACGTTGTTGTCGCCGGCCGACAGCCACACGCCGAACATCGCGGCGAGCAGCCCCATCGGCACGATCAGCAGGATCGCCAGCGGCAGGGCGAGGCTCTCGTACTGCGCGGCGAGCACGAGGAAGACCAGGAGCAGCGCGAGGGGAAAGACCCAGATCCCGGAATTGCCCGCGATGAATTCCTGGTACGTGAGGTCCGTCCACTCGAAGGCGAAGCCCCGCGGCAGCGTCTCCGCCGCGATCCGCGTGGCCGCCGCCTGGGCCTGCCCCGACGAGTAGCCGGGCGCCGCGCCGGCGTTGATGTCGGCCGACAGGAAGCCGTTGTAGCGCATGGCCCGCTCCGGTCCGGCGGTCTGGCGGACGCGCAGCAGGGCAGAGAGTGGGACCATCTCGCCGGAACCGGCCCGGACCTTCAGCAGACCGACATCGTCCGACCGCGCCCGGAACGGGGCGTCGGCCTGGACGCGCACCGAGTAGGTGCGGCCGAACTTGTTGAAGTCGTTGACGTAGAGCGAGCCGAGATAGATCTGCAGCGTGTCGAAGACGTCCGTCACCGGGATGTTGAGCTGACGGGCCTTCGTCCGGTCGATGTCCGCGAAGAGCTGCGGCACGTTCATCTGGAAGCTCGAGAACAGCCCGACGAGTTCCGGCGCCTGGGCGGCCTTCGCCATGAACGCCTTCGTGGCGTCGTTCAGCGCCTCGTAGCCGAGGCCGGCGCGATCCTCGATCTGCAGCTTGAAGCCGCCGATCGTCCCCAGCCCGTTCACCGGCGGCGGCGGGAACATCGCGATGAAGGCCTCGGGGATCGCGGCGTACTTCTTGTTCAGCGACTGCGCGATCGCCGCCCCGTTGAGGGACGGGTCCCTCCGCTCGTCGAACGGCTTGAGCGTCGAGAACACGATCCCCGAGTTGGAGCTGTTGGTGAAGCCGTTGATCGAGAGGCCCGGGAAGGCGACGGCGCTCTCGACGCCGGGCTCCCTGAGGGCGATCTCGCTCATGTGGCGGATGACCTCTTCCGTCCGGTCGAGGGTCGCGCCGTCGGGCAGCTGCGCGAAGCCCACGAGGTACTGCTTGTCCTGGCCCGGCACGAAGCCGCCCGGGATCTGGCGGAACAGGCCGACGGTCAGCCCGACGAGCAGGACGTAGAGGGTCATCATCGCGGCCTTGCGCGACACCGCGAAGCCGACGCCGCGGCCGTAGCCGTTCGAGGCCCGCCCGAAGGCGCGGTTGAAGCGGCGGAAGAACCAGCCGAGCAGCCGGTCGAGGATGCGGGTGAGACGATCCTTCGGCGCGTGGTGATCCTTCAGCAGCAGCGCCGAGAGGGCCGGCGAGAGGGTCAGCGAGTTGATCGCCGAGATCACCGTCGAGATCGCGATGGTGAGGGCGAACTGCTTGTAGAACTGGCCCGTCAGGCCGCTGATGAAGGCCAGGGGCACGAAGACCGCGACCAGCACGAGGGCGATGGCGATGATCGGGCCCGAGACCTCGCGCATGGCCTGGTAGCTGGCGTCGCGCGGGGACAGGCCGCTCTCGATGTTGCGCTCGACGTTCTCGACGACCACGATCGCGTCGTCGACGACGATGCCGATCGCCAGCACGAGGCCGAACAGGCTCAGCGCGTTGATCGAGAATCCGAAGACGTGCATCACCGCGAAGGTGCCGACGATGGAGACCGGCACGGCGAGCAGCGGGATGATCGAGGCCCGCCACGTCTGCAGGAACAGGATCACCACGAGCACGACGAGGGCGATCGCCTCCAGCAGCGTGTGGATCACGGCCTCGATGGAGGCGCGCACGAACTGCGTCGGGTCGTAGACGATCTGGTAGTCGACGCCCTCCGGCATGGTCCGCTTGATCTCCGCCATGGTGCGGCGGACCTCGTCGGAGATCTGGATCGCGTTCGAGCCCGGCGACTGCGAGATCGGGATCGCCACCGCCGACTTGTTGTCGAGGAGCGAGCGCAGGGCGTAGTCGGAAGCGCCGAGCTCGATGCGCGCGACGTCGCGCAGGCGCGTGATCGCGCCGTCGGCGCCGGTCTTGACCACGATGTCGCCGAACTGCTCCTCGCTGCTCAGGCGCCCCTCGGCGTTGAGCGAGAGCTGCAGGTCGAGGCCCGGAACGGCCGGCGACGCACCGATCACGCCGGCCGCGGCCTCGACGTTCTGGGCCTGGATCTCCCGCACGACGTCGCCCGCGGACAGGCCGTGCTCGGCCACCTTCTGCGGGTCGAGCCAGATCCGCATCGCGTAGTCGCCGGAGCCGAAGAGCTGGACCTGGCCGACGCCGTCGAGCCGCGCCAGGCGGTCCTTGATGTTCAGCACCGCGTAGTTGCGCAGGTAGGTCATGTCGTAGCGCCCGTTGGGCGAGACGAGATGCACGACCATCGTCAGGTCGGGGGAGCTCTTCACCGTGACGATGCCGAGCTGGCGCACCACGGCCGGCAGCCGCGGCTCGGCCTGCGAGACGCGGTTCTGGACGAGCTGCTGCGCCTTGTCGGGGTCGGTGCCCAGCCGGAAGGTGACGGTCAGCGTCATGATGCCGTCGGTCGTGGCCTGGCTCGACATGTAGAGCATGCCCTCGACGCCGTTGATCTGCTCCTCGATCGGCGTCGCCACGGTCTCGACGATGACCTTGGGGTTGGCGCCCGGGAAGGTCGCGCGGACGACGACGGAGGGCGGCACCACGTCCGGATACTCGGAGATCGGCATCGCGAAGAGCGACAGCAGACCGCCGATGAAGATGAGCATCGAGAGCACGCCCGCGAAGATCGGGCGGTCGATGAAGAACTTGGAGAGATTCATGCCGCCCTCCGAGGGCGTGAGGCAGGGGCGTCCGGGCGGCCGCGTGCGGCCGCCGTCTCGAAGGCGTCGGGGATCTGGATCGGGCGGACGGGCGCGGCGCGCCGGACGTCAGCGCTGCGCCAGCTTGCGCGGCCCGGAGGCGGCGTCCTGCGGGCGCGCGCCCATCGCGACCGGTTCGGGGCGCAGGAGGGTCCCGGGACGGACGCGCTGCAGGCCGTTGACCACGATGCGCTCGCCGCCCGACAGGCCGGAAGTCACGACGCGCAGACCGTCGACCGCCCGGCCGAGGGTGACGGCGCGGAACTCGGCCCGGTTGTCCGACCCCACGAGGAGCACGAACTTCTTGTCCTGATCGGTTCCGACGGCCCGCTCGTCGACGAGGACGAGACGTTCCGGCGCGGCCTGGCCGAGGCGCATCCGGGCGAACTGGCCCGGGATCAGGCGGCCGTCGCCGTTGGAGAAGGTCGCGCGCACCCGGACCGTGCCGCTGCGCGCGTCGACCTTGTTGTCGATGAACTGGAGATGCCCGGCCGCGCGGGCGCCGTCGGCGGTCGCCATCTCCACGGGGATGCGGTCGAGCTTGCCGCGCCGGCCGCCCGGCTCGGCGACCGAGGCCAGCGCCTTCAGGACCACGCCCTCGTCGGCATCGAAGCTGGCGTAGACCGGATCGACCGAGACGAGCGTGGTCAGCACGGCGGCCCCGGCGCCCGTGGCCACGAGGTTGCCCGGCGTGATCTCGCGGCGGCCGACGCGGCCGCCGACGGCCGCCCGGACCTGCGTGTAGCCGAGGTTCAGGCGCGCCGCCTCCAGGGCCGCCTTCGCCGCGTCGAGGCTCGCCTTGGCCTCCTTGAACGCGTTGGCGCGGACGTCGAGGTCGCGCGCCGTGACGATGCGCTGGTCCGACAGCTTCTGCCCGCGCTCGAGGTCGCTCGCCGTCATGCCGACCCGCGCCTCGGCGCCCGCGACCTGGGCTTCCAAACGCTGGACCTCGGCCGCGTAGGGCGCGGGATCGATGGTCACCAGCAGGTCGCCGGCCTTGACCACCTCGCCTTCCGCGAAATGCGTGGCCAGGATCGCGCCGCCCACCCGGGCACGGACGTCGATGCGCTCGACGGCCTCCAGACGACCCGAGAACTCGTCCCAGAGGATGACGTCGCGCGGCTCGACGGTCGCGACCGAGGCCGGCATCGCCACCTCGGTCGGCGGCGTCGCGGCGACGGCCACGGTTCCCCGGACCAGGGCGCCGGGTATGAAGGTGTAGGAGACGCCTGCGAGAAGGGCGACTGCGAGGCTTCCGGCCGCGAGGCGCCGGGCACGGAGAGGATTGCGCGAGGGATGACGCTGAGGTTCCACGAGCGACTCCAACATCTGTATAGGTCGCTACACATGTCGGCATGGACGCGGGGCGTCAAGTGACTTATCTACCACTCGATATAAAAGTTGGAGTCCGCAGGCAATGGTGATGGGGCGCCCCCGGTCCTTCGACACGGACAAGGCCCTCGACGAGGCGATGGAGGTGTTCTGGCGCCACGGCTACGACGGCGCGAGCCTCGCGATGCTCACGAAGGCGATGGGCATCAAGCCGCCGAGTCTCTACGCGGCCTTCGGCAGCAAGGAGGGGCTGCTCAAGGCCGCCCTCGACCGGTACGCGCAGCGGCGCTCCGAGCACATGCGCTTCGTCCTGGCGGGCGAGACCGCGCGCGACGTGGCCGAGCGCTTCCTGAGCAGCATCGCCGAGAGCCACACGGATCCGGCGAACCCGCCCGGCTGCCTCCTCGTTCAGGGCGGTCTCGCCTGCGGCGCGGGCTCGGAGAACATCCCGTTCGAGCTGGCGTCCCGGCGGGCGCAGGGCGAGATGGAGCTCCGCGAGCGCTTCATTCAGGCCCGACAGGACGGTGACCTGCCGGCGGATTCCGACCCGGTCGCGCTGGCGCGATTCCTGTCCACCGTCGCCTCCGGCATGGGCGTGCTGGCCTCCTCGGGCGCCGACCGGGAGGCGCTGCGGGAGGTCGCCCGGGTCTCGCTGCGGGCCTTCGCGAGGGAACACGACGCCTGAGCCGGGCTGACCGGGCGCGATCCCGCGCCTCGGTCCACCCGGACGCCGTTCGCTTCTCCGCGACCGGCGGTTCGCCGAGGTCCAGAAACGACAAAGGCCGCAGAGCTGCGGCCTTGTACGTCGTTCGTATGGTTGGGAAAACTGGAGCGGGCGAAGGGATTCGAACCCTCGACCCCAACCTTGGCAAGGTTGTGCTCTACCCCTGAGCTACACCCGCTCACTGTGCCGCGCCGCCCGGACTTTCGTGCCGGCGGCCCCCGGCGCGGCTCTCTAAACACCATTCCGCCGGGCGACGCAAGCGCCCTTTTCGCGAACCGTCACGATTTACCAGTTCGGCTCCGGCGGGAGGCCGTCGCGGATCTCCCGGAGCCGGGCGCGGGTCCCGCGCGTGGTCCCCTCGGGGAGCGCGTCCATCGGGAAGAAGGCGCACTCGGCGACCTCCCGGTCCGGCGCCTTCGGGCGCAGGACCGTGAAGGCCGGCAGGACGAACAGGGCCACGTGGTCGCGGGGCGCGGCGACCACGTTCCGATAGAGGCCGTGCAGGCGCGGCTCTCCCTCGGCGACGATCTCCGCCTCCTCGCGGAACTCCCGCACGATCGCGTCGCGCGCGGTCTCGCCGCGCTCGACGCCGCCGCCGGGGAGGTGCCAGCCACTCACGTAGGTGTGGCGCACCAGGGCGACGCACCCGGCCCCGTCGAGGGCGACGCCGCGCACGCCGAGGGTCATGCCCCGGGACGCGAGCGCCCCGAGGTGGAACAGGCGCCGCAGCAGCGGTCGATCGAGGAGCATGCGACCGCGCGACTCAGACGACGTCGAGGGTGATGGCGCCGAGACCGTCGATCGCCGCGACCATGCGCTGGCCGCGCTGGACCGGGCCGACGCCGGAGGGCGTGCCGGTGAAGATCAGGTCGCCGGGCTGCAGGGCGAAGTAGCCCGACAGGTAGGCGATCTGCTCGGCGACGGACCAGATCATGTCGCCGAGGTCGCCCTTCTGGCGGATCTCGCCGTCGACCGACAGGGTGATGGCGCCCTTGGCCGGGTGGCCGATGGCGGAGACCGGGTGGAGCGCGCCGATCGGCCCCGACCCGTCGGCCGCCTTGGCGGTGTCCCAGGGCCGCGACATCTTCTTGGCCTCGTCCTGGACGTCGCGCCGGGTCATGTCGAGGCCGATGGCGTAGCCGTAGACGTGCTCCAGGGCGGTCTCGGCCGGGATGTCGCTGCCGCCGCTCGCGAGGGCCGCGACCATCTCCACCTCGAAATGGTAGTTGGCGGTCTTCGGCGGGTAGGCGTGGGCCGTCGGCTCCGGCCCGACGATCTGCAGGGCGTCGGCGGGCTTCATGAAGAAGAACGGCGGCTCGCGGTCCGGGTCCGCGCCCATCTCGCGGGCGTGGGCGGCGTAGTTGCGCCCGACGCAGTAGACGCGGCGGACGGGATAGAAGTCGCTGCTGCCGACGATGGGGAGCGCGATGCGGGGCGGGTTCTGGATGACGGAGAGCATCTCTGCCTCTGCGGTGGATCGTCCGGGTGGACCGGCGCGACGGCGCCCGGGCCCTACATCATCGTTGTAAGGTCCGCATCGGCGCGCGCCATACCGGCGCTTGCCTCCGGCCTGCTCCGGCCTACAGAATCCGCGCGATGACGCCGACAGCCGCCCTCGACACCCTGCTGACCGCGCTCCGGGACGGGCTCGGCGCGCGGCACGTGCTGACGGATCCCGACGCCCTCGCGCCCTACCTGACGGAGAGCCGCCGCCTGTTCACCGGGTCGGCCCTGGCCGTACTTCGGCCGGGTAGCACCGAGGAGGTCGCCTTCGCGGTCCGCGCCTGCACGCAGGCCGGGATCGCCGTCGTGCCGCTCGGGGGCAATACCGGCCTCACCGGCGCCGGCGTGCCGCAGGGCGGCGTCGTCCTGTCCCTGGAACGCATGAACCGCCTGCGCGCGGTCGACCCGGTGGACGCCACCATCACGGTCGAGGCCGGGATGATCCTGCAGGAGGTGCAGGAGGCGGCCGAGGCCGCCGGCATGCTGTTCCCGCTCTCCTACGCGTCGCGCGGCTCCGCCCGGATCGGCGGCGGCGTCAGCACCAATGCCGGGGGGATCGCGGTCCTCGCCTACGGCAACGCCCGCGACCTCGTCCTCGGGCTGGAGGTCGTACTCGCCGACGGGCGCGTCTGGAACGGGCTCAGGGCCCTGCGCAAGGACAATGCCGGCTACGACCTGAAGCAGCTCTTCATCGGCTCGGAGGGCACGCTTGGCATCGTCACGGCGGCGGTGCTGAAGCTGTTCCCGCGGCCGCGCTCGACGAGCGTCGCCTTCGTCGGCCTCGACTCGGCGAAGGCGGCCCTGGACCTGTTCGTCTTCCTGCGGACGCGGATGGACCGCGACCTCACGGCGTTCGAGTACCTGCCGCCCTTCGCCCTGGAGATCGTGCTGCGCCACGTCCCGGGGACGGTGCGGCCGCTGGACGGCGCGCACGGCGCCTACGCGCTGATCGAGGTCGCGTCCGCGCGCCCGGACGCCGACACGGGGGCCGAACTGGAATCGGCCCTCGGGCAGGCCCTGGAGGACGGGCTGATCGCCGACGCCACCATCGCGACCAGCGGGGCCCAGAACGCCGCGCTCTGGCGCCTGCGCGAGGGCGTTCCCGAAGCGCAGACCCGCGAGGGCGCCTCGATCAAGCACGACGTGTCGGTGCCGCTCTCCCGCCTGCCCGAGTTCTTGGAGCGGGCGGGGGCGGCCTGCCTCGCCGAGATGCCGGGCCTGAGGCCCTGCGGCTTCGGCCATTTCGGCGACGGCAACATCCATTTCAACCTGTCACAGCCGCCCGGCATGGAGCCCGCGGCGTTCCTGTCCGCCTGGGGCCGGTTCAACCGGATCGTTCACGACCTCGTGCACGCCCTGGGCGGCTCCATCGCGGCCGAGCACGGCGTCGGCCTCATCAAGCGCGAGGAACTCGCGCGCTACGGCGACCCGGTCGGGCTCGACCTCATGCGGCGCCTGAAGGCCGCGCTCGATCCGGACGACCTGCTCAACCCCGGCAAGGTGCTCGTCCCGACCGATCGCGGCCCGCCGTCGGCCTGAGCGAATTTGTGCATCGCGCCATAATTCGGCGCGGAGACGGGTGCAGGACAGCCACGCCGCGCCGCGAACCGCCGGGGCGGCCCGTCGCGTTAAGCCGCTGCTAACGCTTCGGACACACGCTGAACACAGACGGCGGAGACGGATCCGTCGGCGCCAGGCATGGCAATTGCTCTGAGGCCTCCCTATCTCGCACGTGCGAGATCGAACGACGAACCGTCACCGACAGGCTGTTTTCACATCCATCTGGAGACCGACGGAATGCCCACCTCCCAGGCCCGCGTGCAGACCACCGAGGCGAGCCGCTACCTGCAGCAGCTCTGCCGGCACTGGAGCCACAAGTTCAAGGTCGAGGCGACCCCCGTTCACGGCACCGTGCCCTTCGGCGAGGACCGCGTCTGCACCTTCGATGCCGAGCCCGACGCCCTGGTCATGCGCATCGACAGCTCCGACCCGGTCAACCTGACCCGGCTGGAGAACGTCGTGGCCGACCATCTCGCCCGCTTCGCCTTCCGCGAGAGTCTCGGCGACATCCGCTGGTCGCGCGCCGCCTGAGGGCCCGCGCAGCGCGATCACGGGCGACCCGTCCGGCTCCCGGCCCGGGCGGGTTCTGAGATCCCGATCGAAGCGCGGCAGTGGCGCACCACTTGCACGCGAACCCGGCTTGCGGCCAGATCGGACGCCGCCGTGACCGGGATCGATTCATGAAGAGACGCACCCTGCTGACCGGCGCCGGAGCCCTGATGGCCGGGGCTCTCGCCCGGCCGGCCCTGGTCCGGGCGGCCTCCGCGACGACCCTGCGGTTCGTCCCCTACGCGGACCTCGCGCTCCTCGACCCGATCATCACCACCAATTACGTCACGCGCACCCACGCGCTGATGGTGTTCGACACGCTCTACAGCCTCGACACCGCCTACCGCGCTCAGCCGCAGATGGTGGCGGGCCACGAGGTCGCGTCCGACGGCCTCACGTGGCGCCTGACCCTGCGGGACGGCCTGCGCTTCCACGACGGGACGCCCGTCCTCGGCCGCGACGTGGTGGCGAGCCTGAAGCGCTGGGCGCAGCGCGATGCCTACGGCGGGGCCCTGTTCGCGACGGTGGACGAACTCTCGGCGCCCTCCGACACAATGGTGCAGTTCCGCCTGAAGCGGCCCTTCCCGCTCCTGCCGGACGCGCTGGCCAAGCCGACCTCCTACGTCCCGGTGATCATGCCTGAGCGCCTGAGCGCGACGCCCGCGACGCAGCCGGTGCCGGAGATCGTCGGCAGCGGTCCGTTCCGCTTCGCCGCCGACGAGCGTGTTCCGGGGTCGCTCAACGTCTACCGCCGGTTCGAGGCCTACCGACCGCGCCCCGACGGCACGCCGAGCTTCACGGCGGGACCGCGGATCGCGCATTTCGACCGCGTCGAGTGGCGCACGATCCCCGACGGCGCGACCGCGGCCGGCGCCCTGCGCTCGGGTGAGATCGACTGGTGGGAGCAGCCCCTCGTCGATCTCGTGCCGGACCTGAACCGCCAGCCCGCCGTGCGGGTGGATCTGGTGGAGACCGCCGGGCTGATCGGCCAGATCCGCCTCAACCACACCCTGCCGCCCTTCGACAATCCCGCGATCAGCCGGGCGCTGCTCGCGGCCGTCGACCAGACCGAGATGATGGACGCCGTCGCCGGCAGCGACCCGGCGATCCGGCGCGGGCCCGTCGGCATCTTCACGGCCGGCGGGCCGATGGCGTCCTCGGCCGGCATGGAGGCGCTGACTGCCCCCCGCGACCTCGCCGCCGCGAAGCGGGCGCTGGCGGCGGCGGGCTACAAGGGCGAGCGCGTCGTGCTGCTCTCCGGGACCGACGTGCCGCGGATCAACGCGATCTGCGAGGTGATGGCCGATGCCTGCCGCAAGATCGGGATGAACCTCGACGTCGTCGCCACCGACTGGGGGACGGTCAACCAGCGGATCCTGAACGCCAAGCCCCTGGACCAGGGTGGCTGGTCGATGTTCGGCATCTTCTCCGGCGGGCTCGACCACCTCTCGCCGGCCTACCATCTGGCCGCCCGCGGGAACGGCCGGGCCGGCGTGCCGAGCTGGCTGACCGACGCGCCCCTGGAGGAGCTGCGCGGCGCGTGGTTCGACGCGCCGGACCTCGACGCCCAGAAGGCGCTGGCGGCGCGGATCCAGGCGCGGGCGCTGGAGGTCGGCGCCTACCTGCCCTGCGGCCAGTATTTCCAGCCGACCGCCTACCGGCGGGACCTCGAAGGCATGCTGACCGGGCTGCCGCTGTTCTGGAACCTGCGCCGGTCGGCCTGACCGGGCAGTTCCGGGCTCACCCGACGCTCATCAGGCTGGCATTGCCGCCGGCCGCCGCGGTGTTGATCGTGGTGGTGACCTCCTCCACCAGGCCGGCCGGATCGTAGAGGTCGCCGGCCGCCAGCGCCTCCGGGCAGCGGGCCTGGATCGGCAGGATCGCGCCCTCGCGGGCCGCGACGGCCCTGTTCAGGGCCAGCAGGTCGTCGGCGTCGCCCGCGAACAGGACCCCGGCGATCGCGCCCGCGCGGTCGAGGTCCGGCGCCCGGGCAACCCGCGCCGCGCACGCTTCCGGCAGACCGTCCAGGACCGGATCGCGCCCGTCCGGCCCGATGACGACGGCCGCGTTGCCCGTGCCGAGGATCGCGCCGATCTGAAGCAGCAGCGCCGTCTCGGTGGCCGCGACGGCCGCGACGCGCCCACGGGGACGTAGCGCGTACAGGTTGTGCTCACCGACGGGACCGGCCAGCGCGATCGCGGCGCGGCCGGGATAGCGGACGGCTTCGAGCCTGTCCGCGAGGTCGTGCCGGTGCCGCGAGCGCAGCCACGCCGTGTAGGGACGCAGCGCCCCGTCGTCGGTGGGCAGCCCGTCGCGGGCGGCGGCGGGCGATCGCCGCAGCAGACGGCCGAGGATCAGCGGGCCGCCGGCCTTCGGGCCCGTCCCCGACAGCCCGGAGCCGCCGAAGGGCTGCACGCCGACCACCGCGCCGATGATGTTGCGGTTCACGTAGCGGTTGCCGGCCCGCACGCGGTCGAGGACGCGGTCGATGGTCTCGTCGATGCGGCTGTGCAGCCCGAAGGTGAGCCCGTAGCCGGTCGCGTCGATCGCCGCCAGGAGCGCGTCGAGGCCGTCGCGGCGGTAGCGCAGCACGTGGAGCACGGGACCGAACACCTCCTGCTCGACATCGGCGACGGCCCCGATCTCGATCAGGGTCGGCGGCACGAAGGTTCCGGCGCCGGCCTCGGACGGAAGGGGGAGCTGCTCCACCGGGAAGCCCTGCGCGCGCATCCGCGCCACGTGTCCGACGATCCGGTCGGCGGCCTCGGCGGTGATGACCGGCCCGACATCGACGGGCAGGCGCCGCGGGTCGCCCACCCGCAGCTCGCGCAGGGCGACCTTCAGCATGTGCAGCGTCCGGTCGGCGATCTCCTCCTGCAGGCACAGGATGCGGAGCGCCGAGCAGCGCTGCCCGGCGGAATCGAAGGCCGAGGCGATGACATCGGCCACCACCTGCTCGGCGAGCGCGGAGGAATCGACCACGAGGGCGTTATGGCCGCCGGTCTCGGCCACGAACGGCACCGGCTCGCCGAAACGGTTCAGCCGCTCCGCCAGAGCCCGCTGGATGCCCTTGGCCACCGCCGTCGATCCGGTGAACATCACGCCCTGCACGCGCGGATCCTCGACCAGGGCGGCGCCGACCCGGCCGTCGCCCAGCAGGAGGTGCAGCGCCTCGACGGGAATCCCGGCCGCGTGCAGCGCGCGGACGGCAGCGGCCGCGATCAGCGGGGTCTCCTCGGCGGGTTTCGCCAGGACCGTGTTGCCCGCCGCCAGGGCGGCCGCGACCTGACCGACGAAGATCGCCAGCGGGAAATTCCACGGCGCGATGCAGGCGACCGGACCGAGCGGCGCGTGCGTCTCCCCGAGGGTCCGCTCGGCCTCGGCGGCGGCGTAGCGGAGGGAGTCGACCGCCTCGCGGATCTCCGCGACGGCGCTCGCGCTGGTTTTGCCCGCCTCCCGCACGACGAGCCCGATCAGCGGCGGCATCTGCGCCTCGAGGGCGTCGGCGGCCCTCCGCAGGCAGGCGGCGCGCGCCGTCGCCGGCGTCGCCGCCCAGCCGGCCGCGCCCGCCTGCGCGCGCGCCACGGCGACCGCCACGGTCTCGGCCGTCGCCGCCCGGTAGAAGCCGACGATGTCCCGGCGGTCGGCGGGATTGTGGACGGGTTCGTCGGCCGCCGCGTCGTCCGCGCCCGCGGGTGCCGCCCGCCACGCGGTGCGGCCGCTCTCCGCCAACCCGTCCGACAGCCGGGCGAGCTCCGCCTCGTCGGCGAGGTCGAGCCCGGCCGCGTTGGCGCGGGGCGGGCCGTAGAGCGCCCGGGGGGCCGCGATCCGCGGGTGCGGCGCGCCGGGATCCGGCGCGGCCTCGACGGCGACGACGGGGTCGGCGATCAGGTCCGCCACCGGCACGGCCGCGTCGGCGACCCGGTTGACGAAGGACGTGTTGGCCCCGTTCTCCAGGAGGCGCCGCACCAGGTAGGCGAGCAGGGTCTCGTGCGTGCCCACGGGCGCGTAGATGCGGCAGGGCCGCTGCGGGACGGCGTCGGCCATCACGGCCTCGTAGAGCGGCTCGCCCATGCCGTGCAGGCACTGGAACTCGTACTGACCGAGCCGGAAATCCGGTCCCGCCATCGCGACGATGCTCGCCAGCGTCTGGGCGTTGTGGGTGGCGAATTGCGGAAAGACCGCGTCGGGCGCCGCGAGCAGCCGGCGCGCGCAGGCGAGGTACGAGACGTCGGTGTGGACCTTCCGGGTGAAGACGGGGAAGTCAGCGAGCCCGTCGACCTGCGCCCGCTTGATCTCGCTGTCCCAGTAGGCGCCCTTCACGAGGCGCACCATCAGCCGCCGGCGGCACCGCCGCGCGAGGTCGATCAGCACGTCGATGACGAACGGGCAGCGCTTGCCGTAGGCCTGGACCACGAAGCCGAGCCCGTCCCAGCCGGCGAGATCGGGCTCGGCGGCGAGCCGCTCCAGGATGTCGAGCGACAGGTCGAGGCGGTCGGCCTCCTCGGCGTCGATGTTGAGACCGATGCCGTGGCCCTCGGCGAGGCGGGCGAGGTCCCGCACGCGGGGATAGAGTTCGGACAGGACCCGGTCGCGCTGCGCGCGGGCGTAGCGGGGATGGAGCGCCGAGAGCTTGATCGAGATTCCGGGGCCGCGGAGCACGCCGCGCCCGGCCGAGGCCGCGCCGATCGCCGCGATCGCGTCCGCGTAGGCGCGCCGGTAGCGCTCGGCGTCCTCGGCGGTCACGGCGGCCTCGCCGAGCATGTCGTACGAGTAGGTGAAGCCCTTCGCCTCGAGCCGCGCCGCGTGCCGCAGCGCCTCGGCGATGGTCCGCCCCGCCACGAACTGCTCGCCCATCATCCGCATGGCGAGATCGACGCCGGTCCGGATCACGGGCTCGCCGCCGCGGGCGATCAACCGGGTGAGCGCGGCCGACAGGCCGGCCTCGTCCCGGGTCGCCGCGAGCCTGCCGGTCACGAGCAGGCCCCAGGTCGCCGCGTTGACGAAGGGCGACGGGCTGTGCCCCAGATGGGCGGCCCAGTCGCCGCCCGCGATCTTGTCGCGGATCAGCGCGTCCCGCGTCGCCGCGTCGGGGATGCGCAGAAGCGCCTCGGCGAGGCACATCAGCGCCACGCCCTCCTGGCTGGACAGCGCGTACTCGTGGATCAGCCCCTCGACGCCGCCGCGGGTGCCCTGGCGCCGCAGGGTCTCGACGAGGCGCCGCGCGTCCTCGGCGACGTGCCGAGCCGCCTCGGGCGGCAGGCGCGCTTCTTCGAGGAGCGGGAGCACGCAGTCCCGCTCGGGCCGCCGGCAGGCCGCGACCACCGCCCGCCGCAGGGGCGACAGGTCCGCCAGGCCGGCCGCGAACGCGCCGAAAGGCTCGCTCGCCGCCGCGGCCGCCTCGTCGACAACGCCGGATCCGGACATGGGCCGCCCCTCGGACACGGCGCGCTGGCATCGCGCCGTCGCGGACTCACGCTACACCGTCGGGGGCCCGCGTCGAGGCCGAAGACGCTGTGGCCGATCGCGTCACTTCGAGGCCTGCGCGTGGGCGGATTCCAGCGCGACGGCCAGGAGCGGCTGCGCGCCCTCCCGGCGCAGCGTCGCCACGGGAATCACCACCGGGTCGGCACAGGCTTGGACGACGTGCGCGAGGTCGAACTGCACCGCGAGGCCGCCGGCCTTGGCGTCGAGCCACGCCATCATGGCCGGCGGCTGCCCGTCATAGGTCTCGGCGACGGCCTCGCGGCAGTCCTTGTCGGCGTCGTCCGCCTTCGGATCGCCCGTCTTCGGGCGATAGCCCGCGAGGTAGAGGGCGTGCAGCCTCTTCGACGCGAGCGTCACCATCTTGGTCCCGCCCGGGCCCTCCGCCAGGGCGAGCTTGCCGGTCAGGGAGGGGGGCAGCAGGGTCGTCCAATCGACCGGGGCGCCGGTGGTGAGATCGTAGACGATCGACATCGTGCCGCTGTTCGGGTGCGCGCCGCCGCAGAACCCGCTGTCGAAGATGACGAAGCTCAGAAAGCGCGGGCCGCGCATCGGGGCCTGGACGGTGCGCTCCCAGGAGCTGTTCTTCCCGCCCTGATCCTTGCACGCCTGCTCGGCCTTGAGGGCCCGCGCGTCGAGGCGCTTCAGCGCCGCGTTGATCCGACGCTCGGCTTCGTCGGCCGGCGCGGCGATCTGCGGCATGGCGGCGATGCCGGGGCTCGCGTCGGACGGCGCCTTCAGGACCACCGGCCCGTCACCGGCCCGGGCGGGCACGGCCAGGCCCAGGAGGACAGCGCCAAGGCAGGCAATCCTGCGGCTGGCGCGGCGCGCGCGCGGCGGGAGGTTACGCTCGTACATCGTGCCTCGGCTCCTGTTCGGGCGGGGACGGAGGGTTTCAGATCCCCGCCGCGGGACGATCGGATCGGCGCAGCCCTAGCATCCGGGACGGCGACGCGGCGCGCGCTTTGACACCGGCGGAAGCGGTGTCAGAACGCCGGGATGACCGCGATCCTGATCTACGGCGCCACCGGCTATACCGGGCAGCTCTTGGCCGCTCACGCCGTCGGGCAGGGGTTGCGCCCGATCCTGGCCGGGCGCGATCCCAAGAAGCTGCGGCCGCTGGCAGCCCGGCTGAACCTCGAGATGCGGGCCGCGCGGCTCGACGATGCCGCGGGCCTGCAATCCGCCCTCGCGGGCGTGGCGGCGGTGATCCACGCGGCCGGCCCGTTCTCGCGGACGGCGCTGCCGATGGCCGAGGCCTGCCTCGCCGCCGGCGCGCACTACGTCGACATCACCGGCGAGATCGCGGTGCTGGAGGCCCTCGCGGCCAAGGATGCGGCGGCGAAGGCGGCCGGCATCGTCCTCCTGCCGGCGGCGGGCTTCGACGTGGTGCCGAGCGACTGCCTCGCCGCCCACGTGGCCGGCCGCGTTCCCGGCGCGACGCATCTGCGCATCTCCATCGGCGGGTTCGGCGGCTTCAGCCGCGGCACGGCCCGCACCATGGTGGAGGGCATCGCTTGGGGCACGCGGGTGCGCCGGGACGGGCGCATCGTCGAATTGCCGAGCCCGCCGCGCGCCACCGCGGATTTCGGAACGGGACCGCGCCGGACCGTCGGGCTCGGCTGGGGCGACGTGTCGAGCGCGTGGTACTCGACCGGCGTCCCGAACATCGACGTCTACTTCGAGGCCTTCCCCGCCATGGCTGCGGCGGCCGGCCTGCCCGCCGGCATCCGGCGGATCATCGCGGGCGGCACCGCCCAGCGCCTGATCAACCGCGGCATCGACCGGCTGCCGGAGGGCCCTTCGGCCGCCGCGCGCGAGAAGGCCCGCAGCACCTTCCTGGCGGAGGCCTGGGACGGCGCCGGCCGCCGCGCGGCGAGCCGGATGGAGACGCCTGAGGGCTACACGCTCACCGTCTGGACCGCCTTTGAGGCGGCCCGCCGCGTCGCCGCCGGCACCGTCGCGCCCGGCTTCCACACGCCGGTCACGGCATTCGGCGCCGACTTCATCCTGAGCTTCCCGCACGTGGTCCGGACCGACCTCTGAGACGAGGCCTGCACGGCGGTCGGAATGGCCGTCGCTGCGAGCGCAGCGAAGCAATCCAAGGCTGCGCCACGCTCACCGAAGTTTCGCCTCCCCGGATCGCCGCGCTGCGCCCGCGATGACGGCGGAGCGCGCGCCCCGCTCCCTCACACGGTCGCGCCGATCTGCCAGGGGGCGAATTCCGACGCGCCGAAATCGAACTGCTCGCTCTTCGTCCGCTCGCCGCCGGCGACCCGCAGGATGAGGTCGAAGATCCGGTGGCCGGCCTGCTCCACGCTCTCCGCGCCGTCGAGGATCGTGCCGCAATTGACGTCCATGTCCTCCTCGAGTCGACGGTACATGGCCGAGTTGGTGGCGATCTTGATCGAGGGCGACGGCTTGCAGCCGAACACGCTACCGCGGCCGGTGGTGAAGCAGACGAGGTTCGCGCCGCCCGCGACCTGCCCGGTCGCCGAGACCGGGTCGTAGCCGGGCGTGTCCATGAAGACGAAGCCCTTGGCGGTGACGGGGTCGGCGTAGCGCAGTACGTCGACCAAGTTGGTGCTGCCGGCCTTCGCCATGGCGCCGAGGGACTTCTCCAGGATCGTGGTCAGGCCGCCGGCCTTGTTGCCCGGCGACGGGTTCGCGTCGATCTCCGAGCCCTCCTTGCGGGTGTACGCCTCCCACCAGTGCATCAGGTCGACGAGCTTCTGGCCGACCTCCGGGCTGACGGCGCGGCGGGTGAACAGGTGCTCGGCGCCGTAGGTCTCGGTGGTCTCCGACAGGATCACCGTGCCGCCGTTCCGCACCACGAGGTCGCTGGCAATCCCCAGCGCCGGGTTGGCCGATACGCCCGAATACCCGTCCGAGCCGCCGCACTGCAGGGCGACGATCAGCTCGCTCGCCGGCACCGGCTCGCGGTGGACCACGTTCGCCTCGGCCAGGATGCCGGTCACGAACTCGATTCCGGCCTCGACGGTCTTCCGGGTGCCGCCGAGGCTCTGGATGTTCATGCTGCGGATCCGGTCGCCGAGCCCCTGCTCCTCCAGGAAGGCGCCGATCTGGTTCACCTCGCAGCCGAGCCCGATCATGACGATATGAGAGAAGTTGACGTGCCGCGCGTAGCCCGCGAGCGTCCGCCGCAGGAGCCGGAGCGGCTCGCCCATCGCCATGCCGCAGCCGGTCTTGTGGGTCAGCGCCACGACACCGTCGACGTTGGGATAGGGGGCGAGCGGGTCGAGGCCGAGGATCGGGTGCCGACGGAACGCGTCGGCGATCAGGTCGGCGACGTGCGCGCTGCAATTCACCGAGGTGAGGATGCCGACGTAGTTGCGCGTCGCCACGCGACCGTCGGGGCGGCGGATGCCCTGGAAGGTCGCGGGCGGCGTCACAAGCTGGGTCGGCCTCGCATCGACCCCGAACGCGTAGTCCCGGGCGAACTCGCCCATCCCGAGATTGTGGACGTGGACGTGGCGGCCGGCCGCGATGTCCTCCTTGGCGAAGCCGATGATCTGCCCGTACTTGGTCACCGGCTCGCCGCTCCGGTGGGCCCGGACCGCGACCTTGTGGCCGGCCGGGATCCGCTCCGCCGCCGCGACGTTGTCGGCGACCGGCGTTCCCGGCTCGATGGCGCCGCGGGCCACGGCCACGCCGTCGGCGGGGCGGAGGGTAATCACGGGATACGTGGACATCGGTCTCTCCTCGGATTCCGTCGCGCCAGTCGCCGTCACCGCGCCGTCACCGCGCCGCTTCGGGGCGCAGGGCCGGGTCGCGGGCGTCGCGGACCGGCAGCGGCGCGATCTCGCCGACCACGAACAAGTAGATGAAGGCGCCCAGCAGGCAGAACCCGCCGGCCACGATCAGGGGGATCACGAACGAGCCCTGGGTGACCGTCAGCATGACGCCCGTGAAGGTCGTCGTCACGATCCCGGCGACGTTCGACGCGAAGTTCTGGATGCCGCCGATCGAGGCCACGTGGGCCGGGGTCGGCGCCACGTCGCCGGGCAGCGCCCAGATCGAGGCCGCCGTGAAGGCGAGGCTGCCGTAGGCGACCGCGAAGCACAGCAGCGCCACGTAGATGTTGGGCGCGATGATCGACAGGGTGATCACCGATGACATCAGCATGCCGCCGACGAGGCAGGTCTTGCGGGCCGCGGTGAGGCTCCAGCCGCGGCGGTAGAGCGCGTCCGACGCGAAGCCGCCGAGCCAGCCCGCGGGGATCGACGCCAGGGCGGGCAGGCTGCCGAGCGTGCCGAGCTCCGCCAGGGAGAAGCCCCGCGCCTTGACCAGGTAGGTCGGGAACCACGTGATGAAGAAGTAGATCACGAAGTTGAGGCAGAAGAAGCCGGCCATCATCCCCCAGACCGTGCGGTAGCGGAACAGCGACAGCCACGGCACCTGGTTCTGGGCGTCCGCCGCGTCGACGGTCTTCGGCCGCTCCTGCGCGGCCCGGAGCCGGGCGAGCTCCTCCGGCGACACCTTCGGGTGGTTCTCGGGCTCGCGGTAGAGCCACATCCAGAACACCGCCCAGACGAAGCCCAGCACGCCGGTGACGACGAATGATTCCCGCCAGCCCAGCGTCGCGATGACCCAGGAGACCAGCGGGATCGCCAGGGCCGAGCCCACCCGGGAGCCGCTGTCGAAGATGCTGCTGGCGAAGCTGCGCTCGCTGCGCGGGAACCACGAGGCCGCGACCTTGGCGAAGGACGGGTAGGCCCCGGCCTCACCGATACCGAGCAGCATGCGCAGGCCGAGCAGGGACAGGAACCCCCGTCCGACCGCGGTCAGCGCCGTGCAGGCCGACCACCAGACCACCGCGACCACGAGGGAGAGCCGCGCGCCGACCCGGTCGGCCACGTAGCCGAAGGGCAGCTGCATGATCGCGTAGGTCCAGAAGAAGCCCGACAGGATCAGGCCCATGTCGGTGGCGTCGAGCCCGAGTTCCTTGGACATGGACGGCGCGGCGACCGCCAAGTTGGCGCGGTCGATGTAGTTGATGGCGTTGGCGGCCATGCAGAGGCCGATCATGAGCCAGCGCAAGCGAGGCATCGTGGGCTCCTCCCGTCTTCCGGGTATGGCGTCCCCGGTCCGTGCGGCGCCCCCGTTGAAGCCGGGGGTCGCCGCCGAGCGTGGTGTCGTGCCGGATCGTTCCCGGCTCAGGTGCGATAGGCGTTGCCGTCGAGGCCGTGCGGCCGGCCGGCGGCGAGCAGGGTCTCCCAGACGGGCTCGGGCAGCGGCACACCCTCGGCGAGGCGCTCGGCGCGCATCCGCCGCTCCGGCTCGCCGGGCAGCAGGACCTCGGCGCCCGGCATCGGCTTGGCGCTCTTGAAGAACTCGAGATAGGCCCGCGTCTCGGCCGCGAGGGCGTCCTCGGTGCCGAGGGCCGACGGTGTGACGTAGATCGACAGCATGCCGTTGCAGATCCGCCGCTGCCCGGGCCCGGCCGTGCCGGAGCCAGTGAGCGCGCCGGCCAATAGCTCGCACATCAGCGCGAGGCCGGAGCCCTTGTGCTCGCCGAAGGCCCGGATCGCACCCGCCCCGCGCTGGTTGTCGCGCTCGACGCCCTCCAGCGGACCGAACATGGTCGCCGGGTCGGCGCTGAGGCGGCCGTCGGGCTCGATCAGCGCCCCCTCGGGCAGCGGCTTGCCGCCCCTCGAGGCGACGAGCACCTTGCCCTCGGCGACCAGCGAGGTGGCGAAGTCGAGGATGATCGGGTCGCCTCCTGGGACCGGGAAGCCGGCCGCGAAGGGCGCCGTCGAGAAGCGGCGCTCCACGGAGCCGAACGGCGCCACGAGGAGGCTGCCCGCCACGTTGACGAAATGGACCGAGACGAGCCCCGCCGCCGCCGCCCGCTCGGCCCACTCGCCGATCCGGCCGATATGCCCGGCATGCCGCAGGGCGATGATCGCGACGCCGTTCGCCCGCGCCTTGGCGATCCCGAGATCGACGGCGACGGGGCCGGCCGTCTGCCCGAACCCGTAATGGGCGTCGACGAGGGCGAAGTTCGGCGCGTCGGTCACGATCTCGGGCGTGCGGCCGGCCTCGACCTCGCCGGCGCGCAGCCACTCGACGTAGCGGGTGACGCGGACGACGCCGTGGCTGTCGTGGCCGGTGAGGTTCGCCGCCACGAGGAAGCGGCCGATGCGCTCGGCCTCCGGCTCGGCGCAGCCCTCGCGCACGAAGATGTCCCGCACGTAGGCGGTCAGCCTGTCGGCCGGAATCCGCATCCCGTCTCTCCCTCGCCGCGCCTCACCGAGCGCGTGCGGGATGAACCTAGCGCCCTCGCACGTGCGGGGCGAGCACCGGCGGGTGACGGCGGCCGCCACCTGTCGTCCCCGCCGGACCGGTCACGGGTCGGACGGTACGGGCCCGGGCGGGTCGCCGTAGGGGAAGAAGTCGGCCGCCCGCATCTGCGCGTAGGCGAGGTGATCGAGGCGCACCGTGCCGAGGAACGGCTCCGGCGGCTCCACCAACAGGATCGTGCGGGCGTAGCCGCTGTCATCGAAGCCGCGCCGGAAATGCACCCGCGACTTGATCGCCACGACGTCGAAATCCGCCGGGTCCAGGCCGAGCCGCCACAGCTCGTCGGGCTCGACGATCTGCGCGAGCTGCGGGCTCAGCACGAGGACGTTGCCGGCCCCGAACGCGACGCAGATCCAGGTGCCGCCGCCGCCGCTGCCGGCGACGCCGGGCTCCGGCGCGGCGACGACGCGCAGCACGGTCCCGGTGATGCGCACCGGGTCGCCCGCGGACGGGTCGCCGCCACCGCCGACCGGCGCGTCGAACGGGTCGCCGGCCGCGAGGGACCCCGTCGCGATGTCGGGCGACGCCACGGTGGCGACCAGGGTGCGGGCGAGGCCCTGCCGGAGGATCTCGCCCAGCAGCCAGGTCGCCCGGCCCGACCGGTCGCTGTGGTCGGCGAGGACGACCGGGGCGGCCCCCTCCGCCACCGCCGCCCGGGCGAGGCGCACGCCGTCGGCGATCGTGTGGATCCGCGTCGCCTCGAGCAGCGCGCGCCGCTGCCGCCACGCGAAATCCGCGACGTCCCGCGCCACCCGCTCGGCCAGGGCCGGGTCGTCGTCGGTGATCGCCTGCACGGTCATCCCGCCGTCCGGCGCGTCGCCCCACGGGAAGCCGAAGAAGACGTTGACGTACACGTCCGGCTCGCGCGCCTCCCAGACGAGGGCCCTCTGCACGAGGTCGGACCAGGGCGCGGCGCCGGTCCACTGCACGACGGTGGGCGACAGGATCGGCACCTTGAGGGTCCGGTGCGCCGGCCGGAAGTCGCCGCGCACGGCGCGAACCAGCATCCGGGCGGCCCGCTGCCCCTGGAGATGGCCGTCGTAGTGGGGGAAGTACTTCACCGCGAAGGCCATGTCGGCGTGGTCGAGGAAGGCGGCGTCCTCGTTGCCGTGCAGGTCGAAGGTCCCGACCAGGATCGCCCCGTCGCCCACCGCGGCGCGCACCTGCCGGGCGATGTCGGCCTCCGGCCTGGGTACGCCGCGCACCGCCATCGCGCCGTGCAGGGCGAGATAGACCCCGTCGAACGGGCCCTGCATCCGCAGCTCCGCCACCATCTGCCCGAGGAAATGCGCGTAGGCGTCGGCGGTGATCCAGCCCGAGGCGGTGCCGGTGCGCGGCCAGAGCGGTGAGGTGATCCCCACGAGCTCGACGCCGTCGTACTCCCGCGCCACCTGCACGAAGCCGCCCATGTAGCCCTTGGGATCGGTGGCGAGCAGCGTGGCCCCGGCGGCCGGTGAGCCGGGATAGATGAAGTCGTCCCGGGTCGTGTCGTTCGGCAGGAACGTGACGGTCTCGTGTGTGAACTGGAGGACGGCAAGGCGCATCGATGGTCGGTCCTCTGGGATCCGGGTGACGGTCAGGAGATCTCGCGCACGAGCTTCGCGATGAGCGAGCGGCCGAAGGCCGCGAAGCTCTCGGCGGTCATCACGAAGGCGCCCTCCCCGCCGATCACGACGCTCCGGTAATACGCGGCCAGGCCGCCCGCCGGATTGGTATGCTCTTTCAGGAAGGCCGGCATCCCCTCGGGTTCGGTGAGGATGACGATGCCGTTGACCGTGATGCCGGCCGCGACGGCGGCGTCCCGGGCCTCGGCGATGGGCCGCCCGGCATTGCCGGTGCCGTCACCGGAGATGTCGATCACCCGGCGCTCGGCGCGAAACGGCGCCCGGGCCAGAAGGTCGGCGGCGAAACCGATCGCCGAGCCGATGGCGGTGCGTCCGTAGAACGGGCGCGGCACCGCGCGGAGGCGCGCCGCGAAGGCGGCCGCGTCCTGCGCCGAGGCGATCACCATCCAGTCGACCGCCACCTGCTGCTCGCCGGGACCAGCCCAGTCGAACAGGGCGACGCCGATGCGCCCGGTCGGGCCGTCGCCGATGGCGCGCAGCACGCGCGGGTCGCCGAAGGCCTCGGCGTAGCCGCGGCGCTCGAGGTCGAACCGGGCCTCGCTGATGCTGAGCGACACGTCCACCGCGAGGACGAGGAGGAGGTCGACGCCCGTATCCGCCGCGCGAGCGGGGCGTCCGGCCAGCGACAGGGCGGCGAACATCCCGGACAGGAACGGGCGTCGCCGCATGGCCGACCCTCGATCTCGGGCGCCCGCGCGGGACGGCGGGCGGCTCACCCATGCAACGAGCCTGCCGACCTGCCGGTTCGCGCGCTCCGGCCGCGCCGCGCGAAGGTTCCGCTCCCGCGGCGCGGACCCGCGCCGCTTTCGGCCGCATCACGGGCCGGGGCGGCCGCCCTACCTGGAGCGGATCGGGGCGCCGCCGGCGCCGCCCACACAGAGACAGTCGTCATGCAGCGTGTTCGCCGAATCGGTCGTGCCATCGAGAACGGGATCGTCGGAGCCGTGACCGGGACGGTCGCAGGCGTCAGCCGGATGATCGACGGGCTGATCGGGCTGGTGGGCCGCCTGTCCGAGCGCCTCGACGCTCGCCTGTCGTCGCTCGCCGACGCGTCACGGGCGCGCCACCGGCGCGAGGGCCGCCGGCAGATCGACCCGATCTCGCTGGAGTAGCAGCGCGCGACCCCGCGCCTAGAGCCCCGGTCCCTTGGCGGCCCCGAAGATGCGGCCCGGCTTGCCGTCGGCCGCCCCCTGGAGCAGGACGACCCAGCTGTCCGCGTCGGCGACGCGGGCCTGGGTGTCGGGCACCTCGAAGCGGGTCGGCTGGCCCGTCCAGGTACCGAGCCGCTGCATGCCGCGGACGACATTGACGTAGGTCGCCGTCCGGCCGCCGTTCTCCCCGGACTGGATCGCGATGGCGCGGCTGCGGAGCACGGGCACCAGCCAGACGTCGCCGCGGATCTCGGTCTTGGCCTCCGGGGCCGCGCCGACCTCCACCAGGATCCGGTCGCCGTTGGTCTCGCCGCGCACCGGCACCGGCAGCCCGCCGTGCTGGCAGGCATCGCGGATCAGGCGCTCCAGGGCCGGCCGGTCGGATCCGACGGCGAAGCCGTTGCCGTCGACCACGACCTGGGGCGTGAACACCTGTCGGGCCCCGCGGCCCCGCGCGTAGGCGCGCTGGCGCTCGGTCAGCGGCCGCAGCGCGAGCGTGTCCTTCCAGCCGAGATAGTCCCAGTAGGTCACCGGCAGGGTCAGGGCGATGACGCCGGGCTTGTGGGCGAGGTCGCGCAGCACAGGGTCGGCGGAGCGGCAGGCACCGCAGCCCTGGCTGGTGAAGAGCTCGACCACGGCGCGGACGGGCTCGGCCCGCGCCGGCATCGCGGCCAGCGTCGCGCAGGCAAGCAGCGCGGCGCGCAGCGCGCGGCGGTCGCGGGTCGGGGCGCGGTGCCGGGGCGTCATCGATCCATCAGACCTTCTGCGAGGCCGAAGGTGAAATCACGTTGGCTTGAGAGATCTCTACTGTCGGTTGAAGTGGCGCCGGCGCCACTCTCGGCTTGGACAGCATGTCGGGCCGCCAGCGGCGATGCATCCACAGCCACTGGCCGGGATTATCCCGCACCCAGCCCTCGACCACGGCCGTCATGGCCTGCATGGCGCCGGCGACGTCGATGGTCCCGTCGGCCGCCCTGGGCAGGTCCAGGGGCGGCGTCAGCTCGAGGCGGAAGCGGCCCTCCGGCAGGCGCACGACGCGCACGCCGTGCACCGGGCAGTCGTAGTGGCGGGCGAGCTTGGCCAAGAGGGGGTTGGCGAGGCACGGCCGGCCGAGGAACTCCACCACGACGCCGCGGGTGAAGTGCTGGTCGATCAGTTGACCCAGGTGGCCGCCGGTCTCGACCACGTCGCGCATGGCGAAGACGGCGCCCGGCGTGGAGGCGGCGAGCCCGCCCATCGTCCGGCGGCGGACCTCCTGGACGAGGCGCGCGGCGGCGGGGTTGTTCGGCGGCCGGAACACCGCGGTGGCCTCGAGGCCGAACTTGGCCGCGCAGATCGCCGGCAATTCCCAGTTCGCCAAGTGCGCCGAGAAGATCAGACCGGGCCGGCCGTCGTCGCGCAGGGCGTAGAAGTGCTCGATCCCGGCGACCTCCGTCCGCAAGTCGCCGGTGGCGGCGGGATCGTAATCGAACAGGCTGTCGAGATGGGCGTACTCGGCCCCCGTCCGGCCGAGATTGTCCCAGGCCTCCAGGGCGATCCGCTTCCGCTCCGCCTCCGACATGTCGGGGAAGGCCGCCCGGAGGTTCGCCATCGCCGTGCGGTGCGCCGGCAGGAGCGGTCCGAGGGTTCGCAGGAGCGCGGCGCCGAGTGCCGTGGACCGGACCGGCCCGAGGGCGCGCGCCAGCAGCACCAGGGCGCGGATCACCGGGATCATCGCGAAGCCCGCGAGGCGCGGGTACGACCGTTTGAGCAGGAGGGCGAGACGCAGCACAGTCGATTCCAGAGAACGGTACGGGCGGCCCCCCAGCGCACCCGTACAGCGACGTTTACGACAAGTCTCCCGCAGCGCGAAATGCGGATCGCCGCACCCGGTGACGGTGCGGCACCGGGCGGGTGCGCCGCTGCCGGCGCTACAGGCTGACGAGGATCTTGCCGAAGACCCGGCGCGATTCGAGGCGCTCCAGACCCTGCGCGAAATCCACCAGCGGGTACACGGTATCCACCACCGGTCGAATGCCCGCTTCCATCTTGGCGAGGGCCTGACCGATATTCGCGAGCGAGCAGCCGAACGAGCCGGTGATGCGGTACTGCTGCTGGAACAGCTGCATCAGGTTCATGGTCGCCGAGACTCCCGAGGTCGATCCGCAGGTCACGAGTCGGCCGCCGCGCTTCAGGCAGAGCAGGGAGCCGTTCCAGGTATCGGCGCCGACATGCTCGAACACCACGTCGACGCCCTTGCGCTTCGTGAGCCGGCGGACCTCGCCCTCGAAACGCTCGGTGCGGTAGTTGATGACGTGGTCGGCGCCGAGCTCGGCGGCCTTGCGGCCCTTCTCGTCGTCGCCGACCGTCGTGTAGACGGTGCAGCCGATCGCCTTGGCCATGCGGATCGCCGCGGTCCCGATCCCGGAGCCGCCGGCATGGACCAGCACGCTCTCGCCGGGCTCAAGGCGCGCGTTGTCGAACAGCATGTGCTGGACCGTGCCGAAGGCGATGCCCGCGCAGGCGGCGTCGGTGTCGCTGACGCCGTCCGGCACCTTCACGACGAGGCGGGCCGGCATGGTCACCAGCTCCCGGGCGAAGCCGTCGAGATGGAAGCCCATCACGCCGGACACGTCCTCGCAGAGGTTGTCGCGCCCCTCGCGGCAGGCCTTGCACTTGCCGCAGGTCATGGCGCCGTACGGCACGACCCGGTCGCCCGCGACGAGGCCGGTGACGCCCGCCCCGACCGACTCGACGGTCCCGGCCGCCTCCGCGCCGACGATCAGCGGCATCTTCCGCTTGGCGAAGGCCATGCCGCGGAAGCCCCAGACGTCGATGAAGTTGAGGCCGACCGCGCGGATGCGGATCCGGACTTCGTCAGCGCCAGGCGCGGGCGGCGGCTCGATCTCGGTGAGGCGCAGGTCGCGGTCACCGAACAGCTGGAGGGCTCGCATCGTGTCTCTCGTCACTCCGGCGCCAGGTAGCGCCGCCGCGCCCATCCGAGGGCGCGTCCGGCCTTCACCCGGCACCACGTGGTGCGGCTCGGCGTGTCGTTGGTGCAGCCGAAGACCAGGGCGCGGCTGCGGATCTCGCCGATCTGCTCGGCGGACGGGTCCGGCTCGGCGCGGATGCTGAGCGGCTCGCCCGGCGGCAGGCCGGAGATCCGGTAGACCTGCGGCTCCGCCCGGGCATGGCCCGGGGCCAGGAGAGCCGCGCTGCAGAGGGCGGCGGTGAGGGCGAGGCTGGCGCGCATCGGCAGAATCGTCCGGTTCGGCGGCGCCACCGTCAGGTCCGGTGGACACCCATCATGGCGGTCAGGCCGCCATCGACGGGCAGCACGGTCCCGGTGATGTAGGATGCCCCCTCGCCCATCAGGAAGGCCGCCAGCGCCGCGACATCCTCGGGCCGCCCGAAGCGGCCGGCGGGAATCTGGCGCTCCATCCCGTCGCGGTAGGCGGCGTAGCGCTCCATCATGGCGGTGTCGACGAAGCCCGGGGCGATCACATTGACGGTCACGCCGCGCTTGGCGGTCTCGATCGCCAGGGTGCGGCAATAGGCGATGAGCGCGCCCTTGGTCGCCGCGTAGGCGGCGTTGCCGGCATTCGCCCGCAGGGCGGCGACCGAGCCGACCGCCACGATGCGGCCCGCGCGCGCCTGGGTCATCTCCCGCACGAGCGCCTTGGCGAGGCGCGTCAGCGAGAAGAAGTTGACCTGCATGGCGGCCTCGGCGCGCTCCTGATCGAGCATCGCCGCGAGGGCGTCGCAGGACTGGCCGGCATTGTGGACGAGGCCGTAATAGCCCGCGGCCTCGGCGGTCTCGCAGAAGGTGTCCAGCGCGGCCCGGTCGGCGAGGTCGACGGGATGGGCCGCGAAGGACCGGTCCGGGTAGGTCGTCCGCAGCACGGCCAGCAGCGCCTGCGCGGCCTCGGCCGAGGCGCGGTAGGTGAAGTCGACGCCGAGGCCGGATCCCGCCAGCGCGCGGACGATCGCGGCGCCGATGCCGGACGCGCCGCCGGTCACGAGGACCCGGCGCGGGGTGTCGGCGGCGCTCACGCGGGCTCCGCGCCGAGGACCAGGCAGGTGTTCTGGCCGCCGAAGCCGAACGAGTTCGACAGCACGGTCCGCACCGGCAGGTCGCGGGCGGTCTCCACGATGTCGAGGGCGATGGTCGGGTCCGGCACACGGTGGTTGATGGTCGGCGGGATGCGGCCGTGACGGATGGTCAGCAGCGAGACCGCCGCCTCGATGGCGCCGGCCGCCGTGAGGGTGTGGCCGATCATCGATTTGTTGGAGGTGACCGGCAGGGCGGCCGCGCGGTCGCCGAACACGGCCGCGAGGCCCAGGGCCTCCATCTTGTCGTTCTCCGGCGTCGAGGTGCCGTGCGCGTTCACCGTGTCGATCGCCTCGGCCGCCACACTGGCATCGTCCAGGCTCGCCCGGATCGCCGCGATGATCGGCGCGCCGTCGGGGCTGGAGCGGGTGCGGTGGAAGCCGTCGCCCTTCTCGCCGCAGCCGAGGACGTAGCCGAGGATCGCGGCGCCGCGCGCGACGGCGACCTCGGCGTCCTCCAGCACCAGGGCGGCCGCGCCCTCGCCCATGACGAACCCGTCCCGGTCCTTCGAGAACGGCTTCGAGGCGGTCGCGGGCTCGTCGTTGCGGGTCGAGAGCGCCGAGAGCAGCGAGAAGCGGATCAGCGATTCCGGGTTCACCGAGCCGTCCGTGCCGATGCAGAGCGCCGCCGCGGTCTCGCCGCGCCGGATCGCCTCGACGCCGAGCTGGATCGCCGTGGCCCCCGACGAGCAGGCGGTCGAGAGCGAGATCGGCGAGCCCTTCGTGCCGAAGCGGTCAGCGATGCGATCGGCGACCGTGCCGAAGATGAACAGGTCGTGCCAGGGATCGAAGCGGCGCGTCGCCGCCGCCCGCAGGAGGCCGGCGTAGTCGACCGGGCCGTCGCCGCCCGCGGCCTCGGCCAGGGCCTGCCGCTGCGGCCACTCCATCTCGACCGGCGGGACCGCGATGAACAGGGCGCCCGGGAAATCGCCCCTGACGCCGATCCCGGCCTGCGCCACCGCCTCCTCGGCGGCGACGGCGGCGAACCGCTCGGACAGGAGCGGCGCGACGAGCGGATCGGTGTCGAGGAAGTCCACCGTCCCGGCGATGCGGGTGCGCAGCGTGTCGGTCGGGAACCGCGCGATCGCGTGGATGCCCGACCGGCCCTCGGTCATGGCCGCCCACGTGTCGGCCTGTCCCTGACCGAGGGAGGAGACGACGCCGATGCCGGTGACCGCGACGAGCGGCCGGCCCCTGGCGTCGCGGTAGGATCGCGCGCTCATGGAGCGGTCCTTACGGGATTTTCCGCCGCGGTACACCTCCGCGCGGGCGGTGCGGCGCGCCCGGCGCCGGGACGACGGGCGCCGTCCCGGCGGGAAGCCTCAGGCGCGCGGCGCGTTGGCGAGGCGGAGCACCGTCTGCAGCAGGACGTCGGCGCCGGCGGCACAGTCGGCCTGCGTGGCGGATTCCGACTCGTTGTGGCTGACGCCGTCCTTGCACGGCACGAAGATCATCGCCGCCGGGACCTTCGCGGCGAGGTTGCAGGCGTCGTGGCCGGCGCCCGAGATGATCCGGCGGCGCGGATGCCCCAGGCTCTCGGCGGACGCGTCGATCGCCGCCACGATCGCGGGGTCGAACGGCACCGGCTCCTTCCGCCAGATCCGGGTCAGCGCGATCTCCAGATGGCGCCGCGCCGCGATCTCGGCGGCCGCCTCGCCGAGCGCCGCCTCCATCGCGTCGAGGGTCTCGGAGCGCGGGTCGCGCACGTCCACCGTGAAGGCGACCCGGCCCGGCACGACGTTGCGGGAGGGTGCCAGGATCGCGGCCTCGCCGATCGTCGCCACCGCGGTGGGCGCGTGGCCCAGCGCGATCCGCTCGGCGGCCAGGGCGAATTCCGAGAGGGCGAGCAGCGCGTCGCGGCGGCGCGGCATCGGCGTCGTCCCGGCGTGGCTCTCGAAGCCGGTGATCACGCCGTCGAACCACATGATGCCCTGGCCGCCCTCGACCACACCGATGGTCTTGCCCTCGGCCTCCAGGATCGGCCCCTGCTCGATGTGCAGTTCGACGAATGCGCCGATCTCCCGTGTGCCAACGGCCTCCACCCCGCGGTAGCCGATGGCGTCGAGGGCCTCCGCCACCGTAGTGCCGGCGGCGTCGCGCTTCCCCAGGATCTCGTCCGTGGTGAAGTCGCCCGCGTAGGCCGCCGAGGCCATCATGGCGGGGGCGAAGCGCGAGCCCTCCTCGTTGGTCCAGTTGACCACGAGGAGCGGTGCCTCGGTCTCGATGCCGGCATCGTTCAGGCTGCGCATCACCTCGAGCCCCGCCAGCACGCCGAGGACCCCGTCGAACTTGCCGCCGGTCGGCTGGGTGTCGAGGTGCGAGCCGAAGGCGATCGGCTTGCGGCCCATGTCGCGGCCCGGCCGCAGGGCGTACTGCGTGCCGAGTGCGTCGACCGACACGGTGAGCCCGGCCGCCTCGCAGGCCTCCCGGAACCAGTCGCGGACCTGGCCGTCCTCGGTCGAGAGCGTCAGGCGGTTGATGCCGCCGGCCGGCGTGCCGCCGAATTCCGCGGTCTCCAGGATCGTCGCCCAGAGGCGCGCTCCGTCGGCGCGCAGGTTGTGGGTCTTGCTGAGGCTCATCTCGGCCATGCCGGTTCCTTTCACGGCGGGTCGCCGTGCGACGCTGACGTTATAGGCGGGCGCGGCCGACTTGGCAGCGCTCCCACCACGCGCACCCGAGAGCAACCGCGGTGCCAACCCGGCCGGTCAGGCCAGCGGGCGCCGCACCGGGTTGGCGCGCAGGAGCGCGATCGCGTCGACCCGGAGGGCGACGGCGATCTCGCCGAGGGCGCCCGCCTCGATGTTGCTGATCCCGTCCTGGTCGGCGACGTCCGCGGCGATCAGGAAGACGTTCTCGCGCTGGGCCGCGGGCCGCTCGGCGACCGCCGCGACGTGGCGCAGGTTCTCGGCCCGGCCGAGGCGGGTGCGGGCCCGGGCGATGCCCTCGTAGAGCTCCGTCTCCAGCATCAGCGCGTCGTAGCCCTTCATCAGGACCGGGTCGGCCTTCAGGCCGTGCAGGGCGGCGTCGAATTCGGGGCCCGCGACCTCGCCGTCGGCCACGATGACGTTGGCGGCGGCCGAGACCGCCGCGAGCATCAGGGCCTTGTCGCCGGCATAGGCCGTCATGGTACGGCCGACATGGCCGAAGAGGTCGCGCAGGAGGCTCATTCCGGAGGGTCGGCCGCGGAGTCGGGGTGGCTGCTGGAACGCGAGGGATAGCAGAGGACGGCACGGAGGGAACCCGTCGCCCCGCGACCGGCCATAAACGCGCGCGGTACCGGCGGCCAGACATCCTTCGGCAACATGGCCATGCGACTCATACGGCCGACCGCGTCCTCGAGCGCGGCCGACGGAACGCGGCCTCGACGATCCCCCCTCAGCCGGTTCCGCGCCCGTCGTCACGCCGCCGGAGCGATGTTCGGGTGCCCCCCAGGCCCGGACCTCGAGCCGGCGGCGGTCTCCGCCGCGAGATGATCGACCACCGCCGACAGAGCCGCGCGCTCCCGCGCGCCCGACCGGCGCGCCGCCGCGAACACGCCCATCTGCCGGTCGGCGCTCGTCCCCTCCGCCACGATCCGCGCCGCGTGCCCGCAGGCGGCGGCGCAGCCCAGCGCCTCGGCATCCTCGGCGATGTCGGCGAGGAGGGTCTCGACCAGCGCGGAGACCGGCACCGTCCGGACCTGCGCCTCGTCGATGAGCGTCGCGCGCACGCCGTCGCACTCGGCCCGCCAGAGATTCTCCATGACGAGACCGCGGGAGGCGGCGGTCAGGCCGGCATTGAGCCGCTTGTCCCGGACCACCCGGCGCACGAGGCACCGGAACAGCGCGGCGATGCACAGCGCGTCGTCGAGGCGCGTGCAGCTGTCGGCGACCCGCAGTTCGAGGGTCGGATATTTCAGCGACGCGCGCACGTGCCACCAGAGATAGCTGGCATCCGCGATGGCGCCCGAGCGGGTCATCACGTCGACGTAGCGGGCGTAGTCGTCGGCATCGGCGAACAGCTCGGGCACGCCCGTGCGCGGCAGCTCGGCGTAGGCACGCATCCGGTAGCCGGCGAGGCCGGTCAGCTGCTCCTGCCAGAACGGCGAGCCGGTGGAGAGCGCGAGCAGCACTGGCAGGTAGGGCAGCAGCCGGTTGATCAGCCCGACCCGCGCCTCGGGGTCCGGGACCTCCACGTGGACGTGAAGGCCGCAGACGAGGTTGCGCCGGCCGAGCATCCGGAGGTCGGCCATGATCCCGTGGTAGCGGGCCTTGTCGGTGGGGCGCTGGTCGCGCCACCGGGCGGTCGGATGCGTGCCCGCGGCGAAGGTCAGGATCCCGCGCTCGGCGCCGATCTCCGCGAGGCTGCTGCGCAGATCCGCGAGATGCCCCCGTGCCTCGGCGAGATCGGCGGTCGGCGGCGAGGCCACCTCAACCTGGCACTGGAGCTGCTCGCGCTCGGCGGCGTCGAGGCGGGCCCGCACCGCGGCGTGGAAGGCCCGGAGGCCGGCCCGCGGCGTGCCGCGCGTGCGCGCATCGGCCAGGAAGAACTCCTCCTCGATGCCGAACCTGTAGGCGTGGGCCATCCGCGCTCCCTGCCCCGGACGGGCCGATCCGCGTCCGGCGAACGCCGCCGCGCCGGCCGGGTTCCGACCGGGCCGGCGGCGGGAAAAGCCTCAGCGCCAGAAGGGCTTGACGTCGAGGAGCTCGGACCGTGCGTCCGCGGCCGCGTCGAGCAATTTCTGTGCCCCCGGATCGTCGGGACCCGGCATCGGCGGTCCCGACAGGCTCTCGGTCATCGTCCGGGCCGTCTCCAGGTCGTTGAGCGCGCCGAGATGGTCCTGCAGGTCGGAGAGCGCGGCGCCGAACTTCTCCTGCCGGCGGACCGCCTTCTTCTTCCGGTAGAGACCGGCGAAGAACTCCGCGCCGTAGCGGAGCTTCTTGGCGGCGATCCGCGCCCGGTGCCGCGTGTGCGGATCGAGGTGCCGGAGGCCGCGCCCGCGCTTCTTGAGGCGCGCACGCGCCTTGTCGAGCACCTGCGCGGCGAAGTGGCGCCCGTCGACGGCCGCGTCGGGGCCGGCGGCCCAGGAGCCCGCCTCGACCCAGCCGGCGAAGTCGATGACGAGCGCGCGCCATTGCGGGCTCTCGAGGGTCTCCGAGACCGCGTCGTACGCGGTGGCGCGCTCCGCCTCGGCGCGCGCGCGCAGGGCGTCCAGGCCGGGCTCGTCGGGGCGCTGTTCCGCGAGATCCGGCAGCGTGTCGCTCAGGAATACGTCGAGGTTGCGGGCGTGGCCGAAGGGCTCGGTGACGCGCTTGATCTCGTCGTTGAAGCCGGCCGCCCGGGGATCGCTCTCCAGCATGGGCCCGAACAGCGACAGCGCCGAGCGCAGGCGGCGCAGGGAGACGCGGATCTGGTGGAGCGCCTCGGGCGGGCGGCCGCCTTCCAGGAAGGCGGTCTCGTTGAGGCGCAAGTGGCGCAGGCAGGCGCGCGCCACCCGGCGGAAGACCTCCCCGGCGCTCGCGCCCTCGGGCAGTTCCACGGCCTCGGCCTTCACGACGCCGGGCTCGATCCCGTCGAGGAGCGCGTAGCCGACCGCGCTCTTGGCTTTCACGCCGAGGCGCAGCGGCACGGTCTCGGCCAGCTCCCGCGCCAGCGCGAACAGGTCGACCGGATCGCCGGACTGGAGTTCCAGCTCGACCTCGCAGAGCGGCGCGACGCCCGAGTCGGTCTCGACACGGCCCTCGTCGAGGGTCACGAGCACGCGGGACTCGCCCTGCGCGACCGGGACCTCCCGGCGCTGCACCACGGTGGCGAACAGCCGCTCCAGCGGCGCGTCGGCCTCGCGCAGGACCGGCCCGGCGGCCGTGTCGGCCCAGGCCGCGGGCTCCGGCGCCTGCCCGGCGATCTCGCTCTCCCACTCGGCCCGGTCGAACAGGCCGACGCCGCCGCTCCCGGCCTTCACGGTCTGGATATGGCGGTCGCCCTTGGCGCGGACGCGCAGGGTCAGGCCGTTCTTCCGGAGCGCGCGATCGGGCGTGTCGTAGTAGGTCGTCACCAGGGATTCGGGCTCGGTCGCCGACGCGTCCTTCAACCGGGGATGGGACGCGAGCGCCGTCAGATCCGGCCCGGCGCAGTCGAGCTTCAGCTCGACCTCGCGGGGCTCCGCCGCGGCGTGGCTATCGGTGTCGCTCATACGCTCCTCTTCGTCGCCTGCCCCGGCTAACGAGCCAGGGATGGGCTCCGGTTGCATCGCATCCTGCGTCGCATCTCGCGGAACCGGCATCGGGGCGTGACCGTCCGACGCACCCGCGGCAGCAAAGGCGGCGGCGCCGCCGTCGTCAAGCTGGGACGGGACCGGTCGCCCGCGGCGGATGGATGCTGCGCTGCGTTAAAATCGCGCTTTCCCAAAACGGCACGGCGTGGCAAGACAAATTGTCCACAATCCATCTGCCTCGCAGCCCCGGCCCCGACCGCCCGGAGGCGCACACGGCGCCGCGACGCGCCGGCGCGGCGGATTCCCCTTCGAGCGAGCGGTGCGCCCCTTGTGGACGGCGGCACCGCGGAGAAGATGCGGTCGGTGGCTGCTTTGAAGACACTCCTCGTCGGCGTGATCGGGCACGTCGATCACGGCAAGACGGCGCTCGTCCGCGCGCTCACCGGCGTCGAGACCGACCGGCTCAAGGAAGAGCGCGCCCGCGGCGTGTCCATCGTGCCGGGCTTCGCGCTGCTGACCGCCGCGCAGGGCGAGATCGACCTCGTCGACCTGCCGGGCCACGAGCGGTTCGTCCGCGCCATGATCTCCGGCGCCACCGGCATGCGGGCCGTTCTGCTGGCGGTCGACGCCCACGAGGGCATCAAGCCGCAGACGGTGGAGCATCTCGAGATCGCCGCCCTCATTGGCGTGCGCCGCGGTGTCCTGGCGCTGACCAAGGCGGACCTCGCGACGCCCGAGACCGTGGCCGCGCGCGCCGCCGAGATCGCCGCAGCGGCCGCCCGGGCCGGGATCGAGGCCGGCCCGGTCATCGCCACCTCGACCGTGACGGGCGACGGCCTGCCGGAGCTCGCCGCCGCCCTCTCGGCGCTGGTGGCGGAGACGGAACCGGTCCGCGACGACGGCTTCCCCTACCTTCCGGTCGACCGGGTCTTCTCCCGGCCGGGCTTCGGCACCGTCGTGACCGGGACGCTGCGACGCGGGCCGCTCGCGGTCGGCGACACCGTCGAGATCGCCCCCGGCGGCCGCACCGCCACGGTGCGCGGCCTGCAGATCCACGGGCGCGCAGTCGAGCGCGCCGAGCCGGGGCGCCGCACGGCGGTCGCCCTGCGCGGCATCGACCTCGACCAGATCGCCCGTGGGCAGGCGCTGTCGCTGCCGGGCCTGCTCGCGCAGAGCCCGTGGCTCGACGTGGCGATCACCGCGGCCGCGAGTCTGCCGGATGCTCTGGCGGGCGGCACGGCCTGCCGCCTGCTGTTCGGCACCACAGAGGTCGAGGCGCGGCTGCGGCTGCTCGACCGCGACGCCCTGGAGCCGGGCGCTAGTACCCAGGCGCAGCTCCACCTCGGCGAGCCGGTGGCGGTGCCGGCGCGGGAGCCCTTCGTGCTGCGGCTCGATTCGCCCTCCGTCACGGTGGCGGGCGGCCGGATCCTCGACCCGGCGAGCCGCCGCCGCCGGCGCCACGATCCCCGGGTCATGGCCGACCTCGCCGCCCTAGCGGCGGGCGGTCCCGCCGAGTCGATCACGGTCCGCCTCGGGCAGCTCGGCGCGGCCGGGGCACCGCTGAACGAGCTCGCCCGGATCGCCGGTATCGCGCCGGACCGCGCCCGGCAGGCGCTCTCCGAAGACGGTGCCCGCGCGATCGGCGACCGCTTCGTCGGGGCCGCGGCCTTCGAAGCGCTGCGCACCGGCACGCTGGCCGCCCTGGCACACCATCACCGCGACTACCCGATGGAGCACGGCATCGCCCTGGAGCGCCTGTCCCGCGCCCTGGCGCTGCCCGAGGCGGTGACCGGCGCGGTCCTGCGCGACCTCGCGGCGGCCGGCTGCGTCGCCCAGGCGGGCGCCCTGTGGCGACGGGCCGAGTTCGACCCCGCGCGGAACGAGAGCGAGGCCGCCCGCCGGCTAGAGCAGGTCTTCCGCCGCGCCGGCCTCAGCCCGCCCGACGAGGCCGAGGCCATCGGCCGGGACGTGCGCCGCCGCGAGGCGCTGACCTACCTCGTGGGAGCCGGCACGGTGATCCGCGCCGTCGACAGGGTGCAGCGCCGCGCCGTGCTGTTCCACCGGGAAGCGGTGGCCGCCGCCAAGAGCCGCCTGATCGACGCCTTCCCGACGGCGCGGACGGCGGAGACCGGATTTCTGGCCCGCGAGGCCGGTGCGACCCTGGGAATCTCGCGCAAGTTCTCGATCCCGCTGCTGGAGCACCTCGACGCCACGGGCTTCACCCGCCGGGCCGGGGATCGTCGGGTGATCGTCGCCCTCGAACCCGGTCGGGCGGTCCCGGACGCCGGCTGACGCGGCGCGCTCGCTCCGCCGGCGTCCCGCACTTCACCCCTCTTCCACGCTCGAGAAACGCGGCAGCGCGATCGGGAACGGTGCTAGTCGTCCACACCCAACCAGTCGCCGCGTCCGGGCTCGTAGCAGGTGTACCCGATCAGGCAGTTCGGGTTGTCGCGGGTCGGCCGAAAGGCGCGCCGCGCGATCTCGGTGGGCTCGCAGAACGAGCGGTCGCGGACGAACCGATCGTAGGTCATGCCGCCGGTCCCGAGGACGAGCGCTCCGCGGGCCTGGATGAGGCGGATCGTCTGCTGGCAGGTCATCGCCGTGGTGGACGGCCGCGTCTGCGCCGCCGCGGGCGACGCGGCCAGCACCAGCACTGCCGCAATCCGGGTCATCATCGCCTGGGCCTCCGCGCGCCGTGGGTCCTGCGGACAACCCGGCGCACTGCTCGTCCGCGCCGCGTCGCCTCGCCGCACGGCGATGCCGCGGGCCCTCATCAGTCCTCGAAGGCCTCGACGTGGACCGTCCCGGGCTCCTGGCGGCGGGCGCCCTCCTCGATCCGGGCGAGCTGCGCCTGCGCGCGGCCGCACGGGAACCCGTAGCGGGCGCGAACGCGCTCGCTGGCGATGCCCAGGGCCAGCCGGGTCAGCGCGACGAACTCGTCGAGCGGGTAGTCCTGCCCGACCGCGAGGTGGTCCTTGATCACCAGCGACGGCGAGTAGCAGGCCTCGCGCGTCCCGTCCGGCCACCGGATATGGAAGCGCATCTCAGGCATCGCGCGGGACCCGCAGCGTGTTCCAGGCCGCCGCCCCCGTGGCCGCGGCCATCAACGGCGCGTCCCCGGGCGCGAGTTCCGCGTAGGTCGGCAGGTGGCGCGCCGCGCAGGCGTCCCAGACATGGGCCCGGGCGACCTCCCGGCCGGCATTGCGCAGCCGCGCCCGCCGGCTCGGCTCCAGGCTCGCCCGCATGGCCGACGCGATGGCGTCGGTGTCGTCCGGGTTCACCGACAGGGCTTCGCCGGGGGCGATATACTCGGTGAAGGGCGGCCGGCCCGACACGATCACCGGCGTTCCGCTGGCCATCGCCTCCAGAACGCACAGGCCGTAGCTCTCCGCGAGCGAGGGAGAGACCAGGGTGTCGGCCAGCCGGTAGAGGCCCGGCATGTCCGCCTGCGCCAAGGCGCCGGTTCGGATCACCGGCCGGCCGGGCCCGACCTCGAGCCCCTCGCGCTCGAGCGTGGCGCAGCACCGGGCCTCGTAGCCGGCCTGATCGAGAGGCGGCGCGGCGCCGGCCACGACGAGCTGCGCGTCGGGGCAGGTCCGGCGCAGGGCCGCGAAGGCCTCGACGATCGCCAGCGTGTTCCTGCGCGCCTCGAAGCCGCCGACGCTGAGGAAGACCGGGCCGCCGCCGAGGCCGAGGCGGCGGCGGAGCGCGTCATCCTTCGGCCCGGGATCGGGCGTGAAGGCCGCCCCGTCGACGCCCGTGCCGACCACGTCGGCCCGGGCGCCGTACTCGGCCGCCAGCGTCGCCGCCCAGGTCCGGCTGACGCAGAGCAGGCGCCCGGCATCGAGGATCGCCCGCTCCTCCCACTGCGCGAGCCGCGGATCGGTGAACGTGTCGATCCGATGGACCGTGCGCACGAAGCCCGGGATCAGGCGGCGCCGGGTCAGGGTGGCGAGCGCGTTGCCGCTGATCCGGCACTGGGCGTGGAAGACGTCGAAGTCGCAGGCGGCGGGCGTCGAGAAATGCGCCAGGTAGTCGGCGATCCGGGCGCCGACCAGCGCGGCGGCCGGTCCCGCGACCGGCTTGGCCGCGACCGAGATCACCGGACACTGCGCCGCGCGGAAGAAGCCGCCGCCGGTCGGGTCGGGCGCGTGGACCACCGCCTCGTGGCCGAGCCTGCCCAGGGCCTCCCCGAGAGCCAGAGCGTGGACCACGCCGCCGCGCGGGTCGGTCGAGTGCGTGAGGATCGCGATGCGCAAGCGGTCGACCATGGGACGGCTCACGGAGCCCCGCGGCCGGTCGGGGGACGCGCCGCGGCCCCGACCGCGCGCTCCGCCGCCCTCTCGGAGACGCGTCGGGGTATGTTCTGCATGGTTCATGCCGACTCGGCGTCGGACGTGCGGGTGCCGCGACGCCAACGTCGCTGGGGTCGACCCGCCGCGCCGATGTTGCCGGGAATCCTCGGGCAAGGGCGCGCCTCCCCACTCATGCCTAATTTTGCGTTACGAATTCAGTGCGTTTTCAAACTCTGCCCGGAACCGCTCTTTTCAGGGCCCTGTGTCAGATTGTATCTACCGCTCACGAGAGCCGGAGCCGTCGGTCCCGTGTCCAAGACGCTGAACACTGTCTTCCCCGCCCGCAGGATGCTGCGCCGCCTGGGCTTGTTGGGCGCCCTCTTGGTCCTTCCGACGGCGGTCCTCGCTTACGCGGACCTGCTGCCCGAATCCCTGGACATGCTGGGGTTCGACCTGGGCGACAGCCCGGACCTGCCCCACGTCGCCCGCCAGATCGCCATCGGCGCCCCGCTCAAGATCGTCGCCTTCGGGTCGTCCTCGACGGAGGGCGTGGGCGCGTCGACCCCGGCCAACGCCTACCCGGCCCGCCTGCAGATCGACCTGCGCAAGAAGCTGCACGGGATGGACGTGGCGGTCATCAACCGCGGCATCGGCGGCGAGCACGTCGACGACATGCTGGCGCGCCTCGACCGCGACGTGATCGCGGCCGAGCCCCAGCTCGTCATCTGGCAGACGGGCAGCAACGACCCGCTGCGCGGCGTGTCGCTCGACCATTTCCGCGAGGCCACCGTGTCGGCGATCCGCCGGATCCGGGACGCCGGCATCGACGTGGTGCTGATGGAGCCGCAATGGTGCCCGAAGCTCGAATCCACGCCGGGCGCCTCGCGCTTCCGCGACGCGGTGCGCAGCATCGGCGACGAGCTCGACGTGCCGGTGATCCGCCGGGCCGACCTGATGCACGGCTGGGTGCGCGAGGGTAAACTGACGACCAAGCAGCTCTTCGCCGCCGACGGCCTGCACATGGCCGACCGCGGCTACGCGCTCCTGGCCGAGGCCGCCGCGCAGTCGATCCTGCAGGATGCCGGCCCGGTGCGCAGCCCCGAGGCGGTCGCCGAGTAGGCACGAAGCCCGGCGCCGGCTGGACTCGGCCGGCGAAGCTCCCCATCTCGGCGCGATCGAGAGCGGAGCCGAATCTTGAGCCAGGACGCATTCAGGTACGACGACCGGGGCGCCGTCCCCCAGATGCACGCGACCACGATCCTGATGGTCCGCAAGGGCGGCCGCGTCGTCATCGGCGGCGACGGTCAGGTCAGCCTCGGCCAGACCATCGTGAAGGGGAACGCCCGCAAGGTCCGGCGCCTCGCCAAGGGCGCGGTGATCGGCGGCTTCGCCGGCGCCACCGCGGACGCGTTCACGCTGTTCGAGCGCCTCGAAGCCAAGCTGGAGCAGTATCCCGGTCAGCTGACCCGGGCCTGCGTGGAACTCACCAAGGATTGGCGGACGGACCGCTACCTGCGCCGGCTCGAGGCGATGATGCTGGTCGCCGACCGCGAGGTCAGCCTGCTCCTGTCGGGCTCGGGCGACGTGCTGGAGCCCGAGAGCGGCGTCATGGCCATCGGGTCTGGCGGCAATTACGCCCTGGCGGCCGCCCGCGCGCTGGAGGACGGCGACCTCGACGCCGAGGCGATCGTGCGGCGGGCCATGACGATCGCCGCCGAGATCTGCGTCTACACCAACGGAAACCTCGTCATCGAGGCGCTGGATACCTGAGACCCGGCCGGGCGGAGCCGAGTTCGCCGGCTCCGCCGCCGTCGCCGTGCGCTCGATCGCACACGGTGTGCCCGCGTCGCCCGGATCCCGTCGCGGGCGCACGCGCATCGGCGCGGGGTCTGCCCGGCTGAACGCGGGTCATCACAGCTTCCGCGCGAAACGCGCCGCGGGCGAATACGCTACGGCGCCGGTCTTCGCATCCTGCAAACCTTCCTCGAAGCCGCGCACGAATCGTAGCGCCGCAACGAAATCCGGCCCGACGCCTCTTATCTCAGGTTGTACTCGCCGACGACAACAGTGCGCGGGACGATCACCGACGCTCGATTGCTGACAGCAGGTTTTCAACCGCCGTTCAACCGGATTCATCCGGGCGATACAGCCCGCTGTAAGACAAAATTTACAGCGTATAATTTATCACAACCGCCAGGGAACCAAATCCGAATTCCCGAATGGGGCCCTGGGGACTGAAAATGCGCTCGATCAACGATGTCCGGATCGTAACGAAGCTGACTGCCGCATTCGGCAGCCTGGCGGCGGTCACGGTGGGGATCAGCGCCATCGGATACAGTCACCTGTCTTCGATCGAGCGCGTCAATCATCTCACGGAGCACTCCTATCAGGTCATCTCCGCCCTCGACGGCCTCACGCAGGCGATGGTCAATCAGGAGACCGGCCTGCGCGGTTACCTGATCGCGGGCGATCCGAAATTCCTGGAGCCGCTCCGCGCCGGCCAGAAGTCCTTCAAGGTGTCCCTGGAGAGCGCCAAGTCGCTCACCGCCGACAACGCCGCCCAGCAGGCGCGCCTGGAGGCCGTGCGCGGCTCGGCGGAGACATGGTCGAACGATATCGCCGCCAGGGAGATGGCCCTCGTCGAGGCGGGGAACCTCGACAAGGCCCGGCAGATCGAGGCGAGCGGCGCCGGCAAGGCGTCCATGGATGCCCTGCGCGCCAAGATCGGCGAGGCCGAGAAAGCGGAGCGCGACCTCCTCGCCGCCCGAAGCGACGAGCAGGCGCGCTCCTTCGGCGCCGCCTACCTCGCGAGCCTGCTCGGCAGCGTCGCCAGCGTCGTCATCGCGGGGCTGCTGGCCTTCCTCGTCTTCGCCATGCTGACCCGCCCCCTCGGCCGCCTCGTGGCCGTGCTGCAGCGCATGGCCCGCGGCGAGATCGAGGCCGAGATCAAGGAGGCCGCCCGCGGCGACGAGATCGGCGCGGTCGGGCGTGCCGTGGACGGGATCAAGGCGATGGTCGCCAAGAAGGCCGCGGAGGAGGCCGAGATGAAGCGGATCGCCGACGCGGCCGCCGCGGCCGAGCGGCGCCGGACCATGATCGAACTCGCCGACAGCTTCGATCGCGCGGTCGGCGGCATCGTCGGCATGGTCTCGTCCTCGGCCACCGAGCTGCAGGCAACCGCCCGGACCATGTCGGCGACGGCGTCCCAGACCTCGAGCCAGTCGAACACGGTCGCGGCGGCCGCCGAGGAGGCCGCCTCCAACGTCAACACCGTCGCGGCCGCGGCCGAGGAACTCGGCTCGTCGGTGCAGGAGATCGGCCGGCAGGTGGACGGCTCGGCGCATCTGGCGCAGCGGGCCGTCTCCGACGCCGATCAGACCGGCGCGCTCGTCCAGGAACTAAGCAATTCCGTGTCGCGGATCGGCGACGTGGTCGGGTTGATCTCCAACATCGCCGGCCAGACCAATCTGCTTGCCCTCAACGCCACCATCGAGGCGGCCCGCGCCGGGGCCGCCGGCAAGGGCTTCGCGGTCGTCGCCTCCGAGGTGAAGGCCCTGGCCGAGCAGACTGCCAAGGCGACGCACGAGATCTCCGGCCAGATCGCGCAGATCCAGGCCTCGACCGGGCAGGCGGTCACGTCGATCGCCGGCATCACGGACCGGATCCGCGAGATCAGCGGCGTCGCCACCTCGATCGCCGCCGCGGTCGAGGAACAGGGTGCGGCGACCCAGGAGATCGTCCGCAACGTCGCGCAGGCGGCCGTCGGCGCCGGCGAGGTCACGAGCAACATCTCCGGCGTCGCCGGCGCGGCCGAGGAGACCGGCGTCGCCGCCGGCCAGGTTCTCGACGCGGCCTCGGAACTGTCCCGGCAATCCGAGCACCTGACTGCGGAGGTCAGCCGCTTCCTCGACACCGTTCGGGCGGCCTGATCGGGTCGGGCGCGGCGCCCGCCGCGCCCCTTCCTCATCAGGACCCTGCTCAGAGGCGTGACAAATAATTCCGGATCAGCTCAGTTTACGACGTCTTGACGAATAACCGGCATTTTGACGCCAATCGCGTCTCGACGGTCGGATAGCAATGAAAATCGGCGGAAAACTCCTGAGCTTCGTCGGCGCCTGCAGCCTGACGACGCTGGTCGTGGCAGGGGTCAGCGTCGCGACGCTGAAGAGCTTCGAGCGCTCGCTGACGAGCGTCGAGAGCGCGTCGATCCGGGCGCTCGACGCCGCGAACTTCAACCGCCTCGCCGCCGAAGTCACCATGGACTCGCGCGGCGTCTACGCCTCCGCCGACCGCGCGGAAGCTGCGAAGTACACCGCCGGGATCCGCAAGGGTCTCGCCGAGATGGACGCGCTGCGGGCCGACTGGGCACCGCGGGTGACCGAGGCCGAGCGGCCGCTCTTCGAGACGATGGTGCGCAACGCCGACGCGTTCCGCGCCCTCCGCAGCGCCCTCGCGGACGCGGGCGACACGACCGGCCCCAAGGCGGCCGCGGAGCTCGGGTTCAACGACGCCAACCGGGCAAACCGCAAGGCCTTCCAGGCCAGCATCGACGCCCTGGTGAAGCAGGGCCGGGGCGAGATGGCGGCGATCAAGGCCGACACCCAGGCCCTGTTCGAGACGCGCACCCTCCTCCTGCTCGGCCTCGCCCTGATCGGCACCGTGATCTGCTGCGCCCTCGGCCTGCTCATCGGTCAGCGGCAGATCGCCCGGCCGCTGCGGGCGGTCTCGGACTCGATCCAGCGCCTCTCGCGCGGCGACCACACCCTGCCCGCCGTCAAGCCGGGACGCGACGAGATCGGCGCGATCTGGACGAGCATGCAGGTCTTCAGCGACACGATGCGGGAGGCCGAGGGCCTGCGGCACGAGCACCAGCGGCTGGAGGCCGACACGGCGACGCGCAAGCGCGCCGAGATGGCCGGGCTCGCCGAGCGGTTCCAGGGCAGCATCGGCGGACTCGTCGAGCACCTCGCCGGGGCCGCCGCCGGGCTGGAGCGTGCCGCCGCGACCATGGCGGGCAACGCCGAGCACGCCGGCACACAGTCGCAGGCGGTCACCCGCGCCGCCGAGACGACGGCCCACAACGTCGAGGCCGTCGCCGCCGCCACCGAGGAACTCGCCGCCACCGCCAGCGAGATCGGCGTCCAGGTGACCCAGACCTCGACGGCCGCCGAGAGCGCCGTCGAGGCGACGCGGCGGACCCGGGCGAGCGTCCAGGCCCTCGCCCGCAGCGCCGACGGGATCGGGCAGGTCGTCTCCCTCATCTCCACCATCGCCGGGCAGACCAACCTGCTGGCGCTCAACGCCACGATCGAGGCGGCGCGGGCCGGCGAGGCCGGGCGCGGCTTCGCGGTCGTCGCCACCGAGGTGAAGGATCTCGCGACGCAGACCGCCAAGGCCACCGAGGAGATCGCCGGGCAGATCGCCGCGATGCGGACCGCGACCCACGACGCCGTCGCGGCGATCGAGGAGATCGGCGGCACGATCGAGCAGGTCCACGGGATCGCCCTCGGCGTGGCCGCCGCCGTCGAGGAGCAGCAACTGGCGACCCAGGAGATCGCCCGCAGCGTCTCCGAAGCCGCCAGCGGCACCCGCGCCGTCACAGACACGATGGCGCTGGTCCTGGGCGCGGCCCGCGAGACGGGCGCCAGCGCCGCGGAAGTCCTCGACGCCGCCGCCGACATCGCGCGCCGCTCGAACGGGCTCGGCGGCGAGGTCGCGGGCTTCGTGACCCAGGTCCGCGCGGCCTGAGGCGGCCGGACCGACGCGCCCGTCATTTCGGAACCGCAGAGCCGGACCCGCGATGACGGAAGCGTCGCCGAGCGTTTCCCGCCACGTTGTTGCATTGCAGCGCGCGCGCCCCTAGGGTCGGCGCATTCGCAAGGACCCGGTGAAAGCCCGGGTGGCTCTTCCGGCCGCCGATCCGCCGGACCACGCATTCGAGACGCGCTCTGACCCGCCAGCGACGCGGGCACGCCGCTCGTGCGGATTCATCGATGTCAACACACGCAGCCCGGAACGCCGGATATCTCCGGTCGTGGACCTCCAACCTGCGCGGCGACACCCTGTCGGGGATCGTCGTCGCCCTCGCGCTGATCCCAGAGGCCATCGGCTTCTCGGTCATCGCCGGAGTCGACCCGAAGGTCGGCCTCTACGCCTCGGTCGTCATCGCCTGCACCATCGCCTTCGCCGGCGGTCGCCCGGCCATGGTCTCGGCCGCCACCGCCGCCACCGCGGTGGTGATGGTCGACCTCGTGCGCGAGCACGGCGTCCAGTACCTCTTCGCCGCCACGATCCTGATGGGCGTCATCCAGATCCTGGCCGGGTTGCTCAGGCTGGGCCGGCTGATGCGGTTCGTCTCGCAATCGGTGATGACCGGTTTCGTCAACGCGCTGGCGATCCTGATCTTCCTGGCGCAGTTGCCCGAGCTCACCGGGGTCACGCCGGCGACCTACGGGCTGATCGCCCTCGGTCTGGCGATCATCTACGGATTCCCGCGGATCACCCGCGCGATCCCGTCGCCGCTCGTCGCCATCGCGGTGCTGACGGCGATCACCGCGATCTTCCACCTCGACGTGCGCACGGTCGCCCATCTCGGCGCCCTACCCTCGACGCTGCCGAGCTTCGCCCTGCCGGACGTGCCCCTCACCCTCGAGACCCTGCGGATCCTCCTGCCCTACGCGGCGACGCTCGCCGCGGTCGGCCTGCTGGAGAGCCTGCTCACGGCGCAGATCGTCGACGACATGACCGACACGGCCAGCGACAAGAATCGCGAGTGCATGGGCCAGGGTGTGGCCAACATGACCTCGGCCCTGTTCGGCGGCATGGGCGGCTGCGCGATGATCGGCCAGTCGGTGATCAACGTCTCGTCGGGCGCCCGCGGCCGCCTCTCGACGCTCGTGGCCGGCGCGTTCCTGCTGGTGCTCCTCGTGGCACTGCAGGACCTGCTGGCCGTCGTGCCGGTGGCGGCGCTGACGGCCGTGATGATCATGGTCTCGATCAACACCTTCTCGTGGCGCTCGCTGCTGCGGCTGCGCACCAACCCTCTGCCCTCCTCGGCGGTGATGCTGGCGACCGTCCTGGTCGTGGTCGCCACCAAGGATCTCGCGATCGGCGTGCTGGTCGGCGTGCTGCTGTCCGGCGTGTTCTTCGCCGGCAAGGTCGCCCGGCTCAACCGGATCACGTCCGCCCTCTCGGCCGACGGCCGCACCCGGACCTACACCGTCACCGGGCAGGTGTTCTTCGCCTCGGCGGGGACTTTCTCGGAGGCGATCGACGTGCTGGAGCCGGTCGAGCGCCTCGTCATCGACGTCCACGCGGCGCATTTCTGGGACATCTCGGCCATTGCGGCCCTCGACCGGGTGGTGCTCAAGGCCCGCGCCCGGGGCCGCGACGTGGCGGTCATCGGCCTCAACGAGGCCAGCGCGACCCTGCTGGAGCGGTTCGGCCGGCACGACAAGGGCGACGCCGCGGCGGTCCCGGCGGCGCACTGAGGCGGCGACCGGCCGACGCGTGGCCCCTTGCGCGGGGCCGCGCGCGACCCCATTCCCGGCGCGGGGCCGTTTTCGGGCCGGGAACAGGGATGGCAAAGCGGTGACGACGTTCTCTCCCCGCGAGATCGTGTCCGAGCTCGATCGGTTCATCGTCGGGCAACACGACGCCAAGCGAGCCGTGGCGATCGCGCTGCGCAATCGCTGGCGGCGCCAGCAGCTGACCGGTCCGCTCCGCGAGGAGGTCGCGCCCAAGAACATCCTGATGATCGGGCCGACCGGCTGCGGCAAGACCGAGATCGCCCGCCGCCTCGCCCGGCTCGCCAACGCGCCGTTCCTGAAGGTCGAGGCCACCAAGTTCACCGAGGTCGGCTACGTCGGCCGCGACGTCGAGCAGATCGTCCGCGACCTCGTCGAGGTGGCGATCGGCCTGACGCGGCAGGTCAAGCGCGAGGGCGTCAAGGCCAAGGCCGAGGCGGCAGCCGAGAACCGGATCCTCGACGCGCTGGTCGGCCCGACGGCGAGCCAGGCCACCCGCGACAGCTTCCGGCGCAAGCTCCGCAACAGCGAGCTCGACGACAAGGAAGTGGAGCTGGAACTGACCTCCGGCGCCCCCGCGGGCATGCCGATGTTCGAGATACCCGGCGTTCCGGGCGCCTCGATGGGCGCGATCAACATCGGCGACATGCTCGGCAAGGCGCTCGGCGGCCAGCGCGGCAAGCCGCGCCGTGTGCTGGTGCGGGACGCCTACGCGCCGCTGATGGCCGAGGAATCCGACAAGCTCGTCGACGACGAGGCGCTCGTCCGCGAGGCGATCCGCGAGGTCGAGAACAACGGCATCGTCTTCCTCGACGAGATCGACAAGATCTGCGCCCGCGAGGGCCGCTCGTCCGGCGACGTCTCGCGCGAGGGCGTGCAGCGCGACCTGCTGCCGCTGATCGAGGGCACGACCGTCGCCACCAAGCACGGGCCGGTGAAGACCGACCACGTGCTGTTCATCGCCTCGGGCGCCTTCCACGTCTCGAAGCCGGCGGACCTCCTCCCCGAGTTGCAGGGCCGCCTGCCGATCCGGGTGGAATTGCAGCCGCTGACGGTGGACGATTTCAAGCAGATCCTGACCGCCACCGAGGCGAGCCTTCTCAAGCAGACGGTCGCGCTGATGGAGACCGAGGGCGTCACCCTCACCTTCTCCGACGACGCCGTGGACGCGCTCGCGCGGGTCGCCGTGGAGGTGAACTCCTCGGTGGAGAATATCGGCGCGCGCCGGCTCCAGACGGTGCTGGAGCGGGTGATCGACGAGGTCTCCTTCACCGCCACCGATCGGTCCGGCGAGACGGTGCCGATCGACGCGGCCTACGTGCGCGACCGGGTGCAGGATCTGGCCTCGAACGCGGATCTGAGCCGCTTCATCCTGTAAGGGCCGGTCACGGACGACGCCGGGCCGGCGGACGCTCCGCTGGCCCCGGACGGCGAGCCGTGCGCGAGGATGGCGTGTGCCATGAGGCCGAGCGTGGGCCGCGGCGGCCCCGGCATCTGCTATGCCCGCGCCGGATCCCGGTCCTCAGGAATGTCGCCCCCGTGTCACGCAACAGGTTCGGCCTCGGCGATACGGTGCTGTCCGTGGCGGCGCTGGTCACCGGCATGGTGTCGCTCCAGTGCGGCGCGACCTTCGCCAAGAGCCTGTTCCCGGCGCTGGGCGCGGCGGGGACCTCGGCCCTCCGGGTCGGCTTCTCGGCGCTGATCCTGATTGCCGTCTGGCGGCCCTGGCGGCGCAGCCTCCCGGCACGCGAGGCCGGCTGGATCGCCCTCTACGGGACGGCCCTCGGGCTGATGAACCTCCTGTTCTACCTCGCGCTGGCACGGCTGCCGCTCGGACCGGCCGTGGCCATCGAGTTCGTCGGGCCGCTGGCGGTCGCGCTGATCGCATCGCGCCGCCGCTCGGATTTCCTGTGGATCGGCGTGGCGGTGGCGGGGCTCGCGCTGCTGCTGCCGATCGCCAGCGCGGACGGCCTCGACCCGGTCGGCGTCGTCCTCGATCTCGGCGCGGCCCTGTGCTGGGCGCTCTACATCCTGTTCGGGCAGCGCGCGGGGCGGATCGACGGCGGCCAGGCCGTGTCCCTGGGCATGCTGACGGCGGCCCTCGTCGTGGCGCCGTTCGGCGTGGCGGAGGCCGGACCGGCCCTGCTCGCGCCCGGACTCCTCATAGCCGGCTTCGCGGTGGCGCTGCTGTCGAGCGCCCTGCCCTACTCGCTGGAGATGGTCGCCCTGCGCCGCCTGGACCGGAAGAGCTTCGGCGTGCTGATGAGCCTGGAGCCCGCCGTGGCGGCCTGCGCGGGTCTGGTCCTGCTGGGAGAGCGAATCAGCGCCGTCCAGTGGCTGGCGATCGCGCTGGTGATCGCGGCATCGGTGGGAATCACCGTGAGCGCGCGGCGCGCGGCTCCGCCGGCGGCCGTCCTGGAAGCCTGATCCCGGAGAACTACTTGCCCGCCAGGACGCGCGAAGCGACGTTGATGTATTTGCGGCCGGCTTCCTGCGCGTGCAGCACGGCGTCGCCGAGCTTCTCCTCGTCGCGGACGCTGGCCAGCTTGATCAGCATCGGCAGGTTGATCCCCGCCACGACCTCCACCGATCCGCCGTTCATGCAGGACAGCGCGAGGTTCGACGGCGTGCCCCCGAACATGTCGGTCAGCACCACCACACCGTCCCCGGTATTCACGCGACAGACCGCGGACATGATGTCCCGGCGTCGCAGCTCCATATCGTCCTCCGGCCCGATCGTGATCGTTTCGATCTGATCCTGTGGACCGACCACGTGCTCCAGCGCGGCCTTGAACTCGGTCGCCAGGAGTCCGTGGGTGACGAGCACCATGCCAATCATCGACACGTGTTCCAACGTCCTGTGTGTGCCGCCATGTTGTGCATCGCACAGCCCCCCACAAGGCGATCGCGACTTTTTTGCCCGGACATTGGTGCGATCATGCCACGGCCGCCGCGTGTGCGCCATGGGGGATACCAGTCTTGGGCGAATCGAGGCGACTGTGCGGCTGCGAAGTCACGGCCGCGGCTTTCGCAGCGCCGCACGAACCAGGAGCGGTGCGAGGCCGGCCGCCCGCGCACCCCGATCGAGGACGAGGCGCGGAACGGCGAGGCCGAGGATGTCGGCGGGTTCCGGCGACTCGGGCAGGCGCGGTGCCGTCTCCACCAAGTCGACGGCGAGATGCAGCACCGCGTCCGGCCGCACCGCCAGGCCGAGATCGGCCGCCGACAGGATCCCCTGGCCGCGGACCTCGACACGTCCGGCGAGCGCGGGATGGGGACCGGCCGTGATTCGCCCGTCGCGAATCGCGCAGACGACCCGGTCGTCCGCCACGAAGGCCCCGTCCGGCGCGGCTGCGAGCAGGAGCGCGAGGCTCGACTTGCCCGCACCCGAGAGACCGCGAATCAGGATCCCGGCCCCGCACAGCGCGACGCAGGCGCCGTGCAGGGTGACCATCAGGCGTGGAGCTGCCGCGGCGCCGCCGGCAGGCGCACGATGAAGCGGGCGCCGCGCACCGTCGGCTCGCCGTCCTCGTCGGGGGCGCCGGGCCGGTTCTCGGCGCGGATCGTGCCGCGATGGGCCTGGACGATCTGGCGGGAGATCGACAGGCCGAGGCCGGAGTTCTGGCCGAAACCCTGCTCCGGCCGGTCGGTGTAGAAGCGCTCGAAGATCCGCTCCAGGGCGTGCTCCGGGATGCCAGGTCCCTCGTCCTCGCAGATCATCTCGACCTCGCCGCGCACGCGGCGCAGCACGACCCGGACCTTCGCGTCGGTCGGCGAGAACGAGCGGGCGTTGTCGAGGAGGTTGTTGACCACCTGCCCGAGCCGGCTGTCGTGGCCGATGATCGTGAACGGCGCGTCCTGCTCCGAGCCCGTCGCCTCGACGTCGAGCTGGATCAGGCAATCCTTCGGGCGCCGGCGCTCGTTGGCGACCGACACGACGGTGGTGAGCAGCCGCCGGAGATCGACGCGCCGGGCCTCGGCGCGGGCGAGCTCCGCGTCGAGGCGCGAGGCGTCGGCGATGTCGCTGATCAGACGGTCGAGGCGCTTCACGTCGTGCTGGATGATCGCCATCAGCCGGCCACGGGACTCGTCGGTCTTGGCGAGCGGCAGTGTCTCGACCGCGCTGCGGAGCGAGGTCAGCGGGTTCTTCAACTCGTGGCTGACATCCGCCGCAAAACTCTCGATCGCGTCGATCCGCCGGTAGAGGGCCTGAGTCATGTCGCGCAGGGCGCCCGACAGGTGGCCGATCTCGTCCGTGCGTTCGGTGAAGTCCGGGATCTCCTCGCGGGTCTTGATACCCATGCGGACCTTCTCGGCGGCCTCCGCGAGGCGGCGGACCGGTCCCGCGATCGCACCCGCCAGCAGGAACGAGAGCACCACCATCACCGCCGAGGCGACGAGGAAGACCTGCAGCAGACCGAACCGCTCCGAAGCGATGACCCGGTCGATGGCGTCGCCCTGAGTCGAGATCAGGAGGGCGCCGCGGACCGAGCCCGCCCGGTGGATCGGCACCGCCACCGAGACGGTGGTCTCACCGAGCTTGTTCCGGCGCACGAGGCTGCCGCGGTTGCCGCCGAGCGCCGCCTGGACCTCCCGGAGCGAGTGCCCGTTCACCGGTCCCGTCTCCTCGGTGGTCTCGGACCGGCTGCGGAACAGGCCGCCGAGCTTGGACTGGACCGCCTCGAAGGCGGATTCGAGGATGCCGGGCTTGTGGGGCTTCGGCTCGAGCGGGTCGGGCCGGTTGGCATCGCCGCGCTTGAACAGGGTGCGGGTGTCGAACAGGAGGCCGCCCTCCTGGTCGTAGACCCGGGCGCGGTTGCCCGTCGGCGTCACGAGGCGCGACAGCAGCGGCGCCACCTTCTCGGGGTTCAGCGAGAAGGCGAGCGGCTGCGATTCCTCCTCCGCCGCCTCGCCGGCCTGCTGCTGGAGCAGCTTGTCGGGATCGATTCGGATCGTGTCGGTGTCCACCGAGGCCGAGGCGGCGATCGCCCCCGCGATGATCTCGCCCTGGATGGCGAGGCTCTGGATCCGGGCCTGGATCAGGCCCTGGCGGAACTGGTTGAGGTAGAGGAACCCGACGAGGAGCGCGATCAGCCCGACGAGGTTGAGGACGACGATGCGGCGCGTCAGGCTCGACGAGGCGCGCTGGCCGACCGCCTCCCACACGGCGCGGGGCCAGCCGAGCGGTCGGGACAGGGTCTGGGCCAGGGAGGCGCGGGGCGGGGCATCCTCGGTCTGGGTCTGGGTACGTGCGGCCACGGGGCTGATCCTGGAGATCACGCCTCCTTGAAGCGGTAGCCGACGCCGTAGAGCGTCTCGATCATGTCGAAGCTCTGGTCGGTGACCTTGAACTTCTTCCGCAACCGCTTGATGTGGCTGTCGATGGTCCGGTCATCGACGTAGACTTGGTCGTCGTAGGCCGCGTCCATGAGCGCGTTGCGGCTCTTCACGACGCCGGGGCGCTGGGCGAGCGCCTGGAGGATCAGGAACTCCGTGACCGTCAGCGTCACCGGCTCGCCCTTCCACGTGCAGGTGTGCCGCTCGGGATCCATCATCAGCGCGCCGCGCTCGAGCGACCGGGCCGCGACCTCGGCCTCGCCGCGGGGCGTGCTGCCGGGGGCTTCCTTGGCGAAGCGCCGGAGCACCGCTTTCACCCGCTCCACCAGCAGGCGCTGCGAGAACGGCTTATGGATGAAGTCGTCCGCGCCCATCTTGAGGCCGAACAGCTCGTCGATCTCCTCGTCCTTCGACGTCAGAAAGATCACGGGAAGGTCAGATTTCTGCCGCAGGCGTCGGAGAAGCTCCATCCCGTCCATGCGCGGCATCTTGATGTCGAAGATCGCGAGATCGGGCGGGGAGTGGCGCAGACCGTCCAGCGCGGAGGCCCCGTCCGTGTAGGTCTGGATGCGGTAGCCTTCGGTCTCCAGCGCGATCGACACAGAGGTGAGGATGTTCCGGTCGTCGTCGACGAGGGCGATGGTCGGCATGCGCGGTCCCTGACTGAACGGGCTCAGGCGCGGTCCCGGCTCTTCGCACAGGCCGCGCCACGTCCCGGCCCCGAGGGGCAGACAAAAACGCGAACCGGGCAGTTTGGGCGCAGCCCGGCACACGCAAAGGGACAGGTGCTTTAGTACGGCCGATCGGAAAAAGCGAGCGGCGGTCATAGCTTGGCCGTAACACGGGAGCGCACCGGTCCTTCCGCGGCCCATCTGACGCGGTCGCGGTGCCTCGCGCCGCCGACGCTGCGCCGCTAACGTGGCGGCGAAACCGGGCGGCTGTCCGGAGGGGAGGAATCGCGCATGGGCGAGACGATCGACACGGGTCCCGGCGCGGGCGGACCGGCCCGTCCGCTGCCGGCCGAGGCGGCGCCGTTCGACGCGATCGGCCTGGCGCGCACGCTCCTGCGCAGCGTCCGGTCCGGGGCGCTCGCGACCCTGGAGCCGGACGGCACGCCCTTCGCCTCCCTCGTCACCATCGCCACCGACGCGGACGGCACGCCGCTGATGCTGTTGTCGCGGCTGTCGGCCCACACCCGCAACCTGCTGGCCGACCCGCGCTGCTCGCTGCTGTTCTCGCAGGGCGGCAAGGGCGATCCCCTCGCCCATCCCCGCCTGACGGTGGTCGGACGCGCTCTGCAGACCGCCGAGGCGCGGGCCCGGGAGCGGTTCCTGGCCCGGCACCCGAAGGCCAAGCTCTACGCCGATTTCCCGGATTTCGGCTTCTTCGCCCTGGCGCCGGAGGCCGGCCACCTCAATGGCGGCTTCGCCAAGGCCGCGACCCTGACCCGCGACCAGCTCCTCCTCGACCTCTCGGACGCGCAGGCGATCGTGGCGGGCGAGCGCGGCGCCGTCGAGCACATGAACGCCGACCACGCCGACGCCCTGGCGCTCTACGCCGCCGGCGCCGGCGGCGCGGCCGACCTGCCCTGGCGACTCACCGGCCTCGACCCCGAGGGCATGGACCTGATGGCGGCCGACCGCACGGTGCGCGTCCCCTATCCGGAGCGCGTCACCGACATGGGTGCGCTGCGCAAAAGCCTCGTTGCCATGGCCGCGCGGGCGCGCGCGACCGGTGCGGACGCGTAAACGCGCAAGGACTTGGCGATCAGGCATGGCGAAAGGTCGCTGACCGCCCCATATCGGCCCCATGAGCGATACCCAGACAGATACCTACCCCTTCAGCCTCGACGTGGAGCCGGTCGGCGAGAGCGGCTCCCTGTTCCAGTGGAGCATCCGCAAGCACGGCAAGCTGCACCAGCGCTCGGACCGGAAGCATCCGACCGAGGCCAAGGCGCGCTCCCACGGCGAGGCCGAGATCGAGCGACTGATCCGCGACCGCGGTCGCTGAGCCGGATCGCTCCTCGGCGCCAGACACGATCGTGACCCGGGGGCCGGCTCGTTCCGGCCCCCGTTCGCTTGCGTGCGATCACCGACCGGGCCCGCTCTGCCTTCCCGGCGCTCAGGCCGCGCTTGGCGCCTTCCCGCCGCGCTGCTATCTCGCGCGGGAGCCGCTCCATCCGAACACGTCCCGACGTCAGACGGTGCGCGCCGGCGCGCGCCCGAACGGAATGCCGATGACAGCCCCGATCGACACCATCCGCAACTTCTCGATCGTCGCGCATATCGACCACGGCAAATCGACCTTGGCCGACCGGCTGATCCAGGCCACCGGCACGGTCGCGCTCCGCGACATGAGCGAGCAGATGCTCGACTCGATGGACATCGAGAAGGAGCGCGGCATCACCATCAAGGCGCAGACCGTGCGCCTGGAGTACAAGGCCCAGGACGGCAAGGACTACGTCCTGAACCTGATGGACACGCCCGGCCACGTGGACTTCGCCTACGAGGTCTCGCGCTCGCTCGCCGCCTGCGAGGGCTCGCTCCTGGTGGTCGACGCCTCGCAGGGCGTCGAGGCGCAGACGCTCGCCAACGTCTACCAAGCGCTCGACGCCAACCACGAGATCGTCCCGGTCCTCAACAAGGTCGACCTGCCCGCCGCCGAGCCGGACCGGGTCAAGGAGCAGATCGAGGAGGTGATCGGCCTCGACGCCTCCGACGCCGTGCCGATCTCGGCCAAGACCGGCCTCAACATCGAGGCGGTGCTGGAGGCGATCGTCACCCGCCTGCCGCCGCCGAAGGGCAGGAGCGACGCGCCCCTGAAGGCGCTGCTCGTGGACAGCTGGTACGACGCCTATCTCGGCGTCGTCGTGCTGGTGCGGATCATCGACGGCACCCTCAAGAAGGGCATGACCATCCGCATGATGGGCGCCGACGCCGTCTACGGCGTCGACCGGATCGGCGTGTTCCGGCCGAAGATGGCCGACATCGACGCGCTGGGCCCGGGCGAGGTCGGCTTCTTCACCGGCTCGATCAAGGAGGTGGCTGACACCCGCGTCGGCGACACGATCACCGAGGACAAGCGCCAGACCACCGAGATGCTGCCGGGCTTCAAGGAGGTCCAGGCGGTGGTGTTCTGCGGCCTGTTCCCGGTGGACGCGGCCGAGTTCGAGAACCTGCGCTCCGCCATGGGCAAGCTCCGGCTCAACGACGCCTCGTTCTCCTACGAGATGGAGACGTCGGCGGCGCTGGGCTTCGGGTTCCGCTGCGGCTTCCTCGGGCTCCTGCACCTGGAGATCATCCAGGAGCGGCTGGAGCGCGAGTTCAACCTCGACCTGATCTCCACGGCGCCCTCGGTGGTCTACCACCTGAAGATGCGCGACGGCGAGACCAAGGAGCTCCACAACCCGGCCGACATGCCGGACATCATGAAGATCGAGACGATCGAGGAGCCGTGGATCCGCGCCACGATCCTGACGCCCGACGAGTATCTCGGTGGCGTGCTGAAGCTCTGCCAGGACCGCCGCGGCGTGCAGATCGACCTCAACTACGTCGGCAAGCGCGCCATGGTGGTCTACGACCTGCCGCTGAACGAGGTCGTGTTCGACTTCTACGACCGGCTGAAGTCGATCTCGAAGGGCTACGCCTCGTTCGACTACCACGTGTCGGATTACCGCGAGGGCGACCTCGTGAAGATGTCGATCCTGGTGAATGCCGAGCCGGTGGACGCCCTCTCGATGCTGGTCCACCGCACCCGCGCCGAGTCGCGCGGCCGGGCCATGTGCGAGAAGCTGAAGGACCTGATCCCCCGCCACCTGTTCCAGATCCCCGTCCAGGCGGCGATCGGCGGCAAGATCATCGCCCGCGAGACCATCCGGGCGCTGTCGAAGGACGTCACCGCCAAGTGCTACGGCGGCGACATCTCGCGCAAGCGCAAGCTTCTCGACAAGCAGAAGGAAGGCAAGAAGAAGATGCGCCAGTTCGGGCGCGTCGAGATCCCCCAGGAGGCGTTCATCGCCGCCCTGAAGATGGACGATTGATCCACCGCGTCATTGCGAGCGGAGCGAAGCAAACCAGGGTCGCGCGACATCGGTGAGCGTTGCGCAACTGGGTTGCTTCGCTCCGCTCGCAATGACGGCGGTGCCGCTTACCCCGGCGGCAGCACGTCGATCTGGATGCCCGCGTAGTACGCCGCCAGATTGGCGATGTCGGCGTCCGACAGTTCCTTCGCCACGACGTTCATGATCTCGTTCTGCCGCTTGCCGTCGCGGTACTCGGTGAGCGCCTTCACGAGGTAGGGCTCGACCTGCCCGGCGAGGTTCGGCGCCTCCGGCAGCTTCGAGAGCCCGTCCATGCCGTGGCAGGTCTGGCAGGCGGTCGCGCGCTTCTTGCCTGCGGCCGCGTCGCCGGCCTGCGCCGAGAGCGGGACGAGGGTGGCGGCGAGGACGAGAAGCGGGCGGATCATCGGGCGGGCTCGAACTCTGAGATCAGTGAAGACTTGCCCGCTCGCGTCGGAACGGGAGGCGCGCGCCCTCTCCTGCACGTCAGAGAGGGCGCGTTGCGGCTTTCCGCGACCTGGCGCCTCACGAGCGGAGAGGCGCCAGGTGACAAGAGACTACTTCTCGTAGGAGATCCGGTAGATCGCCCCGGCGGAATCGTCCGAGACCAGCAGCGAGCCGTCGAGCATCACCGCGACGTCCACCGGGCGGCCGAGATACTCGCCGTCGCCGGTGAGCCACCCTTCCGCGAACGGCTTGACCGACTCGACCTTGCCGTCGGCCCCGAGCTTGGCGAACATCACCCGGGCGCCCACCGGCTCAGTGCGGTTCCACGAGCCGTGCTCGGCGATGAAGATCCCGCCCTTGTAGGCGGCCGGGAACTGCTTGCCGTTGTAGAAGGTCATGCCGAGATCGGCCGCGTGCGGCGGCAGCTCGGCCTGCGGGGCGACGGCGTCGGCCGGCGGGGCCTGGTCCTTGTACTCGACCGTGCGGACCGAGCCGCCACCGAACCACGGGAAGCCGAAATTCTCGCCCGCCTTGGTGGAGCGGTTCAGTTCGCCCGGCGGCTTGTCGTCGCCCATGCCGTCGACCTGGTTGTCGGTGAACCACAGCGACTTGTCGGTATTGAAATCCATCCCGACCGAGTTGCGGATGCCGGTCGCGTAGACCTCGCGGTTCTTGCCGTCGGCGTCGATGCGGATGATGCCGCCGATGCCGGTCTTCTTGTAGAGGTCCGCCTTCTCGGCGGGCGGCACGTTGTAGGGCTGGCCGAGCGCGATGTAGGTCTTGCCGTCCGGCCCGACCCGGCAGACGCGGGCCGTGTGGTTGAAGCTCTCCTCGGAGGCCGGGATCAGCTGTCCCTGCTTGACCAGCACGCCGGCGGCGACGTCCGGGTTCTCGTAGAAGAACTCGGCGGCCGGGAAGGCCAGGACGCGGTTCTGCTCGACCACGGTGAGCACGCCGTCCTTCGAGAAGCAGACGCCGTTCGGGATCTTGAACGTGATGCCCGGCGCGAAGGGGCGGACCTCGTCGGCGACCCGGTCCTTGTCGCGGTCGGTGACCGTGTAGATCTTGCTCTTGCGCGTGCCGACGAACAGCACCCCGGCATTGGGACCGACCGCGATGGCGCGGGCATCCGGCACCACCGCGTACAGGTCGATCTTGAAGCCGTCCGGCAGCTTGACCTTCGACAGGTTCTTGCGGATCGCGTCGGCGCGGCGGCCGGTCTGCGGGATCTCGGCGGCGGCCTGGGTGTCCGTGCTGTGGAAGCCCTCGAGCTTCTCGAGGTCGTCGGTCTTGGCCTTGGTCTCGGCAGGGGCCGCACCCTGCGCCAGGGCGGGGAGCACCGCCGCCGGCATGGCCACGCCCGCGAAGAGCGCGGCGAGAAGCAGAGATCGCATCGATAGAATCCTCCCGGCGGCCCTTGGACCAGGGCATTACCGGGAAGGAACGATAGGGGCGCCGCAGAGACCGGCAAGCCGCGCCGGTGACGCGGCAGGAGCCCTGTCGCTGTCCGCGGGGTTTCCGGCCGTCACCTCAGGGGGTCGCACACTCCGTCATCGCGAGCGAAGCGAAGCGACCCAGGGCAGCGCGACTTCGAGGCACTCCGCGCCGCCATGGGTCGCTCCGCGCCGCTCAGAAGGACGGACAGGCCGACCGGAACCGGCCTCAGGCGACCTTGCGCGGCACGAGGCGCTCGCTGCCCAGGGCGACGTCGGCCCCCGACACACCGGACTCGGTGTACTCGGCGTCCTCGTTCACCCGCCAGACGTCGTGCCGGCGCCGGCCGCAGAGGATGTTCTCCACGGTCAGCATCGCGGTCATCATCGCGTGGTCCTGATTGTTGTACTTGTGCATGCCGTTGCGGCCCACGAGGTGCAGGCTCGGGAAATCCCGCTCCAGCTCCCGCCGCACGGTGACGACGTGGCCGGCATACTCCTCGTCATAGACCGGGTAGGCCTTCGGCTGGCGGACCACGCAGGCATCGACGACGTCGGCCGGGTCGATCAGGCCGATCTGACCGATCTCGCGCTTGGCGAGCTCCACCAGCTCCGAATCGTCGGCGTTCCAGAGGCCGTCGCCCTCGAAGCAGAAATACTCCAGGCCCAGGCAGGTGTGGTCCGCGTCCGGCACCATCTCGGGCGACCAGGAGCGGAAATTCTGCACCCGGCCGACCTTCACCGACGGGTCGTGGATGTAGATCCAGTTGTCCGGGAAGTTCTTGTCCGACTTGGCGATGAGCGCCACCGTCAGGAAGTCGCGGTACTTCAGCGCCCGGGCGTTGAAAGTGCTGAGCGGCCGCGGGCGGATGGCGTCGACGAGCTCGCGGACCGGCGCGGACGAGACGACGTTGCGGGCCGTGAAGGTCTCGCGGCTGCCGTCCGAGCGGCGGGCCGCCACCGTCCAGATGCCGGTGCCGGCATCGTAGCTGAGGGAGTCGACGCCGCGGTCGAGCTTCAGCTGCCCGCCCTGGGCGCGGATCTTGGCGGCTGCCGCCTCCCACATCATGCCGGGGCCGCGGCGGGGATAGCGGAACGACTCGATCAGAGTCTTGATGACCGGACCGCCGGCCTTCGGCGCCTTGCGCAGGCCCAGCGACCGCTTGATGCCGTCGCGGATCGCCGCGCCGAGGTCGAGCCCCTTGATGCGCTGCGCCGCCCAGTCGGCCGAGATCGCGTCGCACGACATGCCCCACACTTTCTCGGTGTAGGTCTTGAAGAAGATCGAGAACAGGCGCTCGCCGAACTGGTTGCGGACCCAGGCGTGGAAGGTCTTGGGCTCCGCCACCGGCCGCAGGCGGGCGTAGAGGTAGGAGGCGACGCAGGCCGCGCTGGTGAGGATCCCGAGGTTGCGCAGAGCCTCGAAGGCCTTCAGCGGGTAGGCGTAGTAGCGCCCGCGATAGTAGATCCGCGACAGGCGCGGGCGCTCGATGAAGTCGTCGGGCAGGATCTCGTCCCAGAGATCGACCACGGCCTGGGATTTCGAGAAGAACCGGTGGCCGCCGATGTCGAACAGGTAGCCGTTGTGCGAGACGGTGCGCGAGATCCCGCCGACCTGGGCCGGATCCCGCTCCAGGACGGTGACGGAGCGGCCCTTCTTCGACAGCAGGTAGGCGGCAGTCAGACCCGCGGGCCCGGCGCCGATCACCAGCGTCTCGGTGTGGTGGCTCATCCCATGCTCCGGCGATTGGTGCGGCGCGCGACGCGCAGGACGCCGACCGGTCGCCAGGATGCCCGGTCGTGGTTAAGGAATCGCTGGCGCCGCGGGGCCGGATCGACGGCCGGGCCGCGCATCCGGTGCCCTTTGACCGCGCGTTAAGCGGAACCGCGCGAGCATGCCGGCGAGGGCATCGACCGCCCGCCCGGGTGATCCACCAACCATGCCGGCTCCGGCGCTACCCCTCTCCCGACCGCGCGGGCGGATCGAGGCCCGCACGCTGCTGTGGATCCTCGCCGCCCTCTGCATCGCGACGATGAACGCGCCCCACGCGGTTTGGGAAACCGTCCAGCACCTGCGCGTCCCGGATACCGACGACGCGATGCGCCTCGTGGAAGTGCGCGACCTGCTGGCCGGCCAGGGCTGGTACGACAACGTCCAGTACCGATTCCTGCCCCCGGGCGGCGTGCCGAGCCACTGGTCGCGCCTCGTCGACGCGCCCATCGCCGGCCTGATCCTGGCGCTCACGCCCCTGACGGGACCCGCGCTCGCCGAGGGCCTGACGGCGGCACTCTGGCCCGTGCTGCTCTTCGGGGTTTACGGCTGGCTCCTGTATCGCGGGGTCCGGCACAGCTTCGGCAGCCGTGCCGCGCTCCTGGCCCTGATCGCGGCCACGCAGACCTTCGGTGTGACGATCCAGTTCCAGGCGGGGCGGGTGGACCACCACAATCTGCAGATTCTCTCGATCCTCGGTCTCGCCTTCTGCATGATCCGCGGCGGCCTGCGACCCGGCCTGATCGGCGGGATCCTGGCGGCCGTGTCGCTGGCGATCGGGCTCGAGGGCCTGCCCTTCGTCGCGCTGGCGGCCCTCTTCCTCACGGGCGACTGGTGCCTGCGCGGACGGCCCGCGCTGGCGTCGCTCGCGGGCTTCGGCCTGGGTCTCGGCCTCGCCGCCCCCGCGCTGTTCGCCGTCCAGACAGCCCCCTCGCTCTGGGGTGTCTCCCACTGCGACGCGCTCTCGCCACCCTGGCTCTGGCTCACCCTGGGCGGCCTCGCCCTCGCCGCGATCGCCGCCGCCGCGGGCGAGCGCCTCGCGACGGTCCCGGCGCGCCTCGCCCTCGCAGGCTTCCTAGGAAGCGTCCTGCTCGTCGGGTTCGCCGCCGCCTTCCCGTCCTGCCTCGGCGGCCCGTTCCCCGACATGCCGCCGCTGGTGCGGATCCACTGGCTGCTCACGGTCAACGAGATGGCGCCGCTCGCGAAGTTCGTGGCCCGCGGCCAGTGGGAGGCGCTGGTCTTCTACCCGGTCGTGATCCTCGCGAGCCTCACGGCCGCCGGGATGGCGTGGCGCGGCCCCGAACGCCGGGCCTGGTCGGTGGTCGCGCTGTTCCTGTGGCCCGGGCTGATCCTCGGCGTCGCGCAGTTCCGAGGCCTCTACATCGTCTCCGGCTTCGTGCCGCTGGTGGCGGGCGTGGTCCTCGACCGCGCGCTGGCACGGGCAGCCCTGCCGGCCGGGGCGCGGCGCTGGCCCGTCGCGCTCCTCGCCGCCGCGATGGTCAGCAGCCTCTGGATGATCCCGGCGCTCCTGGCGGAGACCCTCGCGCCCGGCCTGCGCACCGCGCCCGACGCGGCCGAGACCACTGCCTGCCTCGGCGATGCCGCGGTCCGCCCCTTGGCGCACCTGCCGGAAGGCACCGTGCTCGCCCCGATCTTCATGGGGCCGTCGATCCTCCTCCGCACCCCGCACAGCATCGTCGCCGCGCCCTATCACCGGGCCATTCCCGGCCTCAAAGCGGCGATCGAGGGGCTGGGCGGCACCGAGGCCGACCTCGACCGGGTGCTGACGGCGTTCGACGTCCGCTACCTCGTCGCCTGCCCGGCCCGGCCGGCCGAGAACCTTCAGGCGGAGACGGCGTTCGCCACGCGGCTCGCCGCAGGCGCGGCCGGGAGCGCGCGCCTCGTGCCGCTGGACGTGCCCGGTCCCCTCAAGGTCTGGCGCGTCGCGCCCTGACGATCAGAGCAGGCGCCGATCGAGGCGGATGATCCGGCAGGGATCGCCGGCGCGCGCGGCCGGCGCGTGCGGGGCGCGGATCAGCAGGGCTTCGGACCGTCCGAGGACGGCGAGCATCGACGAGTCCTGACGCCGCTCGGCGGTCGCGACCGGTAGACGGTCGGGCTCGAAGGCGAGGCTCGCCCGCAAGTAGTCGGCCCGGCCGTCATTCTCCGGCATGTCGCGGCCGAGCGTCGCCGGCTCGCTCCGGTCGGCACCGGCCCGCGGATCACCCTGGAGCGCGCGGATGGCGGGCACCACGAACAGGAGCCCGCACACGATGGACGAGACCGGGTTGCCCGGCAGCCCGATGACCAGCATGTCGCCGAGGCGGCCGTGCATCAGCGGCTTGCCCGGCCGGAGGGCGACCCGCCAGAAGCCGAGCTCCAACCCCTCCTTGGCGAGCGCGGCCTGAACCAGATCGTGGTCGCCGACGGAGGCGCCGCCGAGGGTGATCAGCAGGTCGGCCCGCGCCGCGCGGGCGCGGCGGAACGCGTCCGCCAGGGCGTCGTGGTCGTCCCCCGCGATGCCGAGATCGACGATGTCGGCGCCCGCCTCCGCGGCGAGGGCACCGAGCGCGAGGCTGTTGGAGGCGACGATCTGGTCCCAGCCGGGCGCCGCGCCCGCCTCCACCAGCTCGTCACCGGTGGCGAGGATCGCGACGCGCGGCCGGCGGCGGACCGTGAGGCGCGGATGGCCGGCCGCCGCGGCGAGCGCCAGCCGCCGCGCGTCCAGGCTCATGCCGGCCGGGAGCAGGGTCTCGCCGGCGGTGAAGTCGAGGCCGGCCCGGCGGATGAATCGCGCCGGCTCCACGGGCTCCAGGACGCGCACCGCGCCCGCCTCGGCGGCGGCGTTCTCCTGGATCAGGATCGCGTCCGCGCCCTCCGGCACCGGAGCCCCGGTGAAGATCCGGACCGCCTCGCCCGGGCCGATGCGGCCGGAGAAGCCGTGACCGGCCGCGCTGGCGCCGATCAGCCGCAGGATCGCCCCGACCTCCCCGGCGTCGGCGCCGCGCACGGCGTAGCCGTCCATGGCGGAGGCCGGGAACGGCGGCTGGGTTCGTGAGGCGACGACGTCCGCGGCGAGCGTCCGGCCGCAGGCCTGCGCCAGCGGGACGGTCTCCGGCTCGACCGGCGCGGCGACGCTCGCGAGCACCCGCGCCAGCGCCTCGGCGACCGGGATCAGGCCGCTCATTCCGCCGGGGCCCGGTAGGTGCCCGAGCGGCCCCCGTCCTTGGCGGTCAGCCGGATCCCCTCGATCCGCATGCCGCGATCGACCGCCTTCACCATGTCGTAGACCGTCAGGCAGGCCACCGAAACGGCGGTCAGCGCCTCCATCTCGACGCCGGTCGGGCCCTGGACCCGGACCTCGGCGGCGATGCGCAGGCCCGGGAGCGCGTCGTCGGGCTCGCACTCGACCCGCACCTTCGACAGCAGCAGCGGGTGACAGAGCGGGATCAGCTCGTGGGTGCGCTTGGCCGCCATGATGCCGGCGAGCCGGGCCGTGCCGATCACGTCGCCCTTCTTGGCGTCGCCCTCGCGGATCAGGGCCAGGGTCTCCGGCTTCATCACGATCTGGCCTTCCGCCCGGGCGGTCCGGTCGGTGGCGGGCTTGTCGGTGACGTCGACCATGTTGGCCGCGCCGCTGGTGTCGAGATGGGTCAGCGTCGAGCCCGGCCGCATGCCTTACGCCTTCTTCCGCGGCTTGCCGCCCTTGGCCTCCGCGGCGCCGAACAGCAGGGCGCGGGCCGCCTCCGCGACGTCCGGCTGCCGCATCAGGCTCTCGCCGACCAGCACCACGCCGAGGCCGTTGTCGCGCAGCCGGACCACGTCGGCGTGGTCGCCGATCCCGCTCTCGGCCACGGCGATCCGGTCCGCCGGGATCCCCGGCGCCAGCCGGATCGCGGTCTCGAACGAGACCTCGAAGGTCTTGAGGTTGCGGTTGTTGATGCCGATCAGCGCCGTGCCGAGGGGGATGGCCCGCGCCAGCTCGGCCTCGTCGTGCACCTCGACCAGGACGTCCATCCCGAGGAGGTGTGCCGTCTCGACCAGGGCGACGGCCTCGTCGTCGTCGAGGCAGGCCATGATGACCAGGATGCAGTCGGCGCCCCAGGCCCGGGCCTCGTAAACTTGATAGGGCTCGAACAGGAAATCCTTGCGCAGGACGGGCAACGCGCAGGCGGCGCGCGCCGCCGTCAGGTACTCCGGCCGCCCCTGGAACGAGGGCTCGTCGGTCAGCACCGACAGGCAAGTGGCGCCGCCGGCCTCGTAGGCGGCGGCGAGGCTTGCCGGGTCGAAATCGGCGCGGATCAGGCCCTTCGAGGGCGAGGCCTTCTTCACCTCGGCGATGAGCGCCGGGCGGTCCGCGGCGAGGTGGCTCCGGATCGCCGCCGCGAAGCCGCGCACCGGCTCCGCCTGCGCGACCTTCCGCTCCAGCTTGGCGAGCGGCACGCGCAGCTTCGCCTCGGCGATCTCGCGGCGCTTGTAGGCCTCGATGCGGGCGAGGACGTTCGGCCGCTCGGTCGGCGTCCCGGTGCCGGTCTCCGGGGTCGCCTCGTGCGTCAGCGAGCTCATCGGCCCTCCTGCCCGTTGGAGTGGTCGTTCGAGGCCCGGACGAGGCGGGCGAGCGTCGCCCGGGCGGCCCCGGAATCGACGGCATCCTGCGCCTGCGCGACGCCGTCCGCCAGGGCCTGCGCGGCCCCCGCGACCACGAGCGCCGCCCCCGCGTTGAGGACCGCGATGTCCCGGTAGGCGTTCCGCGCACCCGCCAGGACGGCCTCCAGGGACCGCGCGTTGTCGGCCGGGTCGCCGCCGCGCAGCTCCTCGGGCGCGCGCAGCGCCAGACCGAGGTCGCGCGGGTCGATGGTGAAGTGGGACAGCCGCCCCTCGTCGAGGGCGACAACCCGCGTCGGGCCCGTGACGGTGATCTCGTCGAGCCCGTCGGACCCGTGGACGGTCCAGACCCGGCGGCTGCCGAGCTCGGCCAGGACCCGCGTCAGCGGCTCCGCGAGGGCCTCCTGGGCGACGCCGAAGAGCTGGTAGCCGACGCCGGCCGGGTTGCTCAGCGGCCCCAGCAGGTTGAAGATCGTCCGCACGGGCAGTTCGGACCGGACCGCCGCCACGTGGCGCATGGCCGGGTGGTGGGCCTGCGCGAACAGGAAGCAGAGTCCGGCCTCGTCGAGGCAGCGGGCCTGCGCGTCGGGGTCGAGCCCGAGCCGCACGCCCAGGGCCGCGAGCACGTCGGCGGCGCCGGAGCGCGAGGTCGCCGCCCGGTTCCCGTGCTTGGCCACCGGCACGCCGCAGGCGGCCACGACGATCGCCGCCAGAGTGGAGACGTTGACGCTGCCGGAATGGTCGCCGCCGGTGCCGACGACGTCGACGGCGTTCGCGGGCGCGGCGACGCGGGTCATGCGCGCCCGCATGGCCTCGGCTGCTCCGACGATCTCCTCGACGGTCTCGCCGCGCACCTTGAGGGCGGTCAGGAAGGCGCCGGCCTGGACCGGCGTGACCTCGCCCGACAGCAGGTCGTCGAAGGCGGCGCGGGCCTCGGCGCGGTCGAGGGCGAGGCCCCCGGCGACCTTCGCGAGATGGGGTCTGAAGCTGTCCATGGGTTCTTACGGAGGGCCGCCCCGGCCCCCGGCGTCAATGCACGTCGGCACGCGTCCTGTCACGCGCCGTGTTCCAGGCGGCGGCGAGATCGAGGAAGTTCTTCACGATCTCCGTGCCGTGCTGCGACCGGATGCTCTCGGGATGGAACTGGACGCCGTGGAGCGGCCGGTCGGCGTGCTCCAGGCCCATGATCAGGCCGTCGGCCTCGGCGGTGACCCTCAGGGCCGTCGGACAGGTCGCGCGGTCGACCACCAGGGAGTGGTAGCGCGTCGCCTCGAAACTGTCGTTCAGGCCGCGGAACAGGCCGCGCGCGCCGTGCCGGATGGTCGAAACCTTGCCGTGGAGCGGTAGCGGCGCGCGCACGACGTCGCCGCCGAAGGCCTGGCCGATCGCCTGGAGGCCGAGGCACACGCCGAAGATCGGGATCTCGTCGGACAGGTCGCGGACCACGTCGAGGCAGATCCCCGCCTCCGTGGGCGTGCACGGCCCCGGCGACAGCACGATCGCGTCGGGCGCCTTGGCGCGGATGTCGGCGATCGTGAGCGCGTCGTTGCGCGCGACCTCGACCGCGCCGCAGAGCGGCCCGATCAGGTGCACGAGATTCCACGTGAAGGAATCGTAGTTGTCGATGACGAGGACGTTGGGCATCGCGGCGGCACGCTCGGGCATGCAGGCGATGTGACCGCTCGCACCCGCGCGGTCAACCGTCGGCGTCGGACGGCGGCGCAGCCGCGCGTCCGCCCTACGGCCCGCGCTACTGCCCGCGCTTCGCCTGCGCGGCGAAGCGCACCGCCTCCTCGGCGGCCCGGAACAGCGCCTTGGCCTTGTTGACGCATTCCTGCTGCTCGGAGGCGGGATCGGAATCGTAGACGATCCCGGCCCCGGCCTGGACGTGCATGGTCCCGTCCTTCACCACCGCGGTGCGTAGGACGATGCAGGTGTCCATCTCGCCCCGCGCGCCGAAATAGCCGATGCAGCCCGCGTACGGCCCGCGCTTCTCGCGCTCCAGCTCGTCGATGATCTCCATGGCCCGCACCTTCGGGGCGCCCGAAACCGTGCCGGCCGGGAATCCCGCAGCCAGGGCGTCCAGGGGATCGTGGCGCGGGTCGAGGTCGCCCTCGACGTTCGACACGATGTGCATGACCTGGCTGTAGCGCTCGATGAAGAACGAGTCGGTCACGCGGACGCTGCCGATCCGCGAGACCCGGCCGGCGTCGTTGCGGCCGAGGTCGAGCAGCATCAGGTGCTCGGCCCGCTCCTTCGGGTCGGCGAGCAGCTCGTCGGCGAGGGCGGAATCCTCGGCCGGGGTCGCGCCGCGGCGACGCGTGCCCGCGATCGGGCGGACCGTGACCACGCCGTCGCGCACCCGCACCAGGATCTCCGGCGAGGAGCAGACGATCTGGAAGCCCTCGAAATCGAGGTAGCACAGGAACGGCGCCGGGTTGGTCCGCCGGAGCGAGCGGTACAGGCTGAAGGCCGGCAGCGTGAACGGCGCCGAGAACCGCTGGGACAGCACCACCTGGAAGACGTCGCCCGCGACGATGTACTCCTTGGCGCGCGCCACCATGGCGAAGAAATCGTCCGGCGGCGTGTTCGAGACCGGCTCGGGCGGGGCGACCGCCGACAGGTCCACTCGCGCCTCGATCGGCAGCGGGCCCTCGAGGGCGGCGGCGACCCGGTCGACGCGCTGCAGCGCGTCCTCGTAGGCGGCCCGGGCCGCGGTGCCAGGAGCGGGCCGGATCGGCGAGACGACCGTGATGACGTCGCGGATCGAATCGAACACCACCATCACCCGGGGGCGCACCAGGATCGCGTCCGGCACGCCCAGCGGATCCGGGTTCGGCTCCGGCAGCCGCTCCATGGCGCGGACCATGTCGTAGCCGAGATAGCCGAACAGGCCGGCGGCCATCGGCGGCAGGTCCTGGCCGTCCGACTCGCCGATGGCGCTCTCGGCGATCAGGGCCCGCAGGCTCGCCAGCGGCGCCCGCGAATCCGGCTCGAACCGCGTGAGATCGGCCCCGCGCGCGATCGCGGGCGCGCCCGCCCGGCAGCGCCAGATCAGGTCCGGATCGAGGCCGATCATCGAGTACCGGCCGCGGACGGCGCCGCCCTCGACCGATTCGAGCAGGAAGGCCGGCCCGGCATGGCCGGCGCGCAGCTTGAGGAACGCCGCCACCGGCGTCTCGAGATCGGCGACGAGGCTCACCGCCACGAGGCTCGGCTGCCCGGCCTCGTAGCGCGCCGCGAAGGCCGCGTAATCGGGCGCGTCGGCCATGCCTCAGTACTCGCCGCCGATGGCGCGCCGCAGGGCGGCCGGATCGACCTTCACGCCGGCGTTCTTCTGGACCTCGCTGATGTACTCGGACAGCACGTCGTCGGCGAGCGCCGCCTGGAAGCTCTGCGTGATCTGCTTGTCGCTCGGGCTGTCGGCCACGAAGGCCGGCACCGTCGCCGCCGTGACCTTGAAGACCGCCCGCGAATCGCCGGCAGCCGCCGTGCCGGCCTTGCCCACCGGGGTCGCGAAGATCAGGTTCACGACGTCGGCCGTGAGCATGTCCTTGGCCTGGTTGCGGGCGAGATCCTGCGCCTCCTGCAGGTTGACGCCGACCTCCTGGGCGGCGGCCTCCATGGTCTCGCCCTTGTTGATCTTCTCGACGAGCTCGCGGCCCTTGGCCTGGAGACGCTTGGCGATCTCGGTCGCGGTCCAGCCGGCCTTCACGCCGTCCTTGACCTCGTCGAGGGGCTTGTCGTGGGCGGCGTCGATCCCGGTGACGTCGTACCAGACGTAGCCGCCGGTCTTGGTCCGCAGGGGCTCGTTGTCGCCGCCGATCTCGGCGCGGAACAGGGCCGGCAGGGTGGTCTCGGGGTCCGGGATGTCGGTGATCCGCTGCCCGTCCGGTCCCTTGCCGTTCACGTCCACCGCCTTCACGGCGACGACCTTGAGGCCGCGCTCGGCCGCGATGTCGGCCAGCGGCTTGGCGCCGGCCCGCTGGTCCTCGATCGCGTCGCGGGTGGTCTCCATGGCGTCGCGGGCGCGGGCCAGGGCGAGGGCCTTGCGGATCTCGCCGTCCACCGCCTCGAACGGCTTCACCGTCCCGGCCTCGATCTTGGTCACGCGCAGCAGCACGGTGCCGAACCGGCCCTGGACCGGCTGGCTCACGCCGCCCTCGGGCAGCGCGAAGGCGGCGTCGGCGACGGCTTTGTCGAACAGCTCGCTCTTGGTCAGCGTGCCGAGGGTCAGGTCCTTCTCGTCGGTGCCGCGCTCGGCCGCCACTGCGTCGAAGGTCTTGGAGCCGTCCGTGATCGCCTTGCGGGCCGCCTCGGCGGCGGCCGCGTCGGGGAACACGATCTGCTGGATCGTGCGCTTCTCGGGCGTGCCGTAGCGGTCCTTGTTCAGCGCGTAGGCGGCGCGGGCGTCGGCCTCGGTGATCGCGTCGGGCTTCGCCATCGCTTCGGGCTCGACCACGAGGAGGTTGGCCGCCCGGAACTCCGGCGCCCGGAAGCCGGACTTGTTGGCCTCGTACCAGGTCTTCAACTCGTCGTCCGTCGGCTCGGGGATCTGGCCGGCCACCGAGGGCGTCAGCATCAGGTAGGCGGCCGCGCGGCGCTCGGTGGTGTAGCGATGGACGGCCTCCCGCATGGCGAGCGGCACGTGCAGGTCCGACGACACCGCCTCGGCCAGCTGGAGGCGGGCGATCACCGAGCGCTGCTCGCGCACGAACAGACCCTCGTTGAGGCCGGCGCGCTGCAGGGTCTGGTAGAAGAGCTGCGGCTCGAACTGACCCTGCTGGTTCTGGAAGCTCTTCTCCTCGTGGATCGCCTTGATCACCGAGGAATCCGGCACCGTGAGGCCGAGATCGTGGGTCTTCTGATCGAGGGCGGCCTCGGTGATCAGCTGGGACATCACCTGCCGGTCCAGGCCGAGCATCCGCGCCTGGTCGGGCGTCAGCGGACGCTTCAGCTGGGTCTGATAGCGCTGCAGCTGGTTCTGGTAGGCTTGGCGCACCTGCTCGGCCGTGATCGGCGTGCTGCCGACCGTGGCCACCTTGTTGCTCGCGCCGCCGCGGAAGAACTCCTCCACCCCGAAGATGCCGACACCGGCGATCAGCAGCGTGAAGATGATCGTCAAGACGATCTTGCCGAGCCAGTGCTGGCTGGCGTTGCGGATGCCCTGAAGCATGGTCTGTGATCGAGTACCTTCGGCAGCCGCCCCGTCACCGGGCCGGCGCTGTCCCTGAGAGCCGACCGCGATAGACCATTCGCGTCCACAGGCAAAGGCTCGGGCGGTCCCGGCCGTTTGCACGCTCAAGCTCGCTCTGGTAGGCCCCGGCGACTTCGAGAAAGCCGCGGCGGAGCGAGGGCAGGAATGACGCAGTCTGGGCGCAAGCCGCTTGTCGCCGGCAACTGGAAGATGAACGGGACCCGGGCATCCATCCAGGTTGTCGAGGCGATTCGCGACGGGCTCTCGCCGGACCTCGCGTCGCGCATCGACGTGCTGATCTGCCCGCCTGCGACGCTGATCGGATCCTGCGTGGCGGCGGCGGCCGGATCGCCGATCGCGATCGGCGGCCAGAACCTGCACGCCCGGCCGAGCGGCGCCTTCACGGGCTCGATCTCGGCCGAGATGCTCGCCGATCTCGGCGCCAAGTACGTGATCGTCGGCCATTCCGAGCGCCGGGCCTACCATCACGAGACCGACGACGGGGTCCACGCCAAGGCGCTGGGCGCCCGCCGCGCCGGCCTGTGCGGCATCGTCTGCGTCGGCGAGACCATCGAGGAGCGCGAGCAGGGCCGCGCCCTCGACATCGTCCGCGCCCAGCTCGCCATCGGCCTGCCGAAGGGCGCGACGGCGGCCGACACGGTGATCGCCTACGAGCCGGTCTGGGCGATCGGCTCCGGGCGGACGCCGACGCCGCGCGACATCGCCGAGGTCCACGCCTCCCTGCGGGAGATGCTCGACAAGCTCGTCGGCGACGAGGCGCAGAAGATCCGCATCCTCTACGGCGGCTCGGTGAAGCCCGGGAACGCCAAGGAACTCCTGTCGGTGGACAACGTCGACGGCGCGCTCGTGGGCGGCGCGAGCCTTGTGGCCGAGGACTTCCTAGGGATCTGCGCCGCCTACGCCTGAGCGCGGGCCCGCGAAGCCTGGCTGGGCGCGGCGCGACAGACGCGCCGCGCGACCGTCAGATCTTGAAGGCCTGCCGGGCGAGCAGCCGCCAGCGGCCGCCGTCGCTGTGCCAGACCTGCATCACGCCGATATGGACCGGCGACGTCTTGCCGCCCGAGACCACCTCGCCGGTGAAGAAGTGGCGCGCGATGGCGTCGTCGCCGACCACCGAGGCGGAGCGGTCCGACAGGGTGATGCTCGGGAAGGTCGAGCGCTTGCTGGTCAGCGTCTCGATGAAGGCCGCCTTGTCCTGCACCTGACCGCTGGAATGGCCGTAGCTCAGCCCGTCGAGGGTCAGGGCGTCGAGGGCCGGACCGTCGGCGGCAAGGAGAGCCTTGGTGAGGGCGTCGACCGCCAGCTCGACCGTGGCGCCCCGGGCGGAGGGATCGGTTCCGGCCGCGGAGCCGAAGCCCGGGCGGATCAGGACGGGTGCGGCGATGGCGGCGGCGAGCGCCGCACGGCGTGACACGGACATGGCTTGCCTCCCGGACCGGGCGGCGCGTTCGGTCGGCCGCCCTGCCCCGGCAGAGAGCACGGTGCGCCGACGAAGGCGAGGGTCGGAGCGGACAGTCGGCCGCGCGCGTCAGGTTGGCGGCGGGCGACCGGTGGTGTATGCCGTCGCCGAATTCCGGCCGGTCCGCCCGAAGCGTCCCCCGAAGCCCCCGCCGCACGCCCGTGCGTCGGGGCGGTTCGTGGACGATCGCGGGCCCCGGCCCTCGTGCGTTCGTCTTCCGGTGCCCGCTGCCGGCGCGCGGCGCTGAAGAAGATCCCGGAACACCGATGCAGACCGTCCTGATCGTCGTCCACCTCATCATCGTGCTCGCGCTGATCGGCGTCGTGCTGCTCCAGCGCTCCGAGGGCGGACTCGGGCTCGGCGGCGGTGGCGGCGGTGGCGGCGTCGGCGGGTTCATGACCGGCCGCGGCCAAGCCAACGCCCTGACGCGGGCCACCGCGATCCTGGCGGCCCTGTTCTTCGCCACCAGCCTGACCCTCGCGATCCTGTCGCACCGCTCGGCGGCGCCGAAGTCGATCCTCGACACCGGCGCGCCGCAGACCTCCGGCCAGCCGGCCAAGCAGCCGACCGGTGCCGACAACCTGCTCGACACGCTGCGCCAGCAGCAGGACCGGGCGCCCGCGAACGCCCCGGCCCAGCCGGCTCCCGCGCAGCCGGCCCCCGCCCAGCCGGCGGTTCCGGACGCGCCGCAGTCGCGCTGACGGCGCGCGCCGCGAGCGGCGCAGCGTCCGACCCTTGTCCCGACGGACCGGCGCTCGGCCGGTCCACGCCATGCGTTCCGCGATCCCCAGCCCATGCGCGGGCCGGGGCCCGCTTCGTTTGGCAAATGCCAGCAGCTTCTTTATGGACCGAGGCCCATGACGCGGTACGTTTTCATCACCGGCGGCGTGGTCTCCTCCCTCGGCAAGGGCCTCGCCTCGGCGGCCCTGGCGGCGGTCCTCCAGGCCCGCGGCTACCGGGTCCGGATGCGCAAGCTCGACCCCTACCTGAACGTCGATCCGGGCACGATGAGCCCGACGCAGCACGGCGAGGTGTTCGTCACCGACGACGGTGCCGAGACCGACCTCGACCTCGGGCATTACGAGCGCTTCACCGGCGTTCCGGCGAGCCGGGCCGACAACATCACGACGGGCCGGATCTACCAGGACATCATCGCCAAGGAGCGCCGCGGCGACTACCTCGGCGCCACGATCCAGGTGATCCCGCACGTCACCAACGCGATCAAGGACTTCGTCCTCGACGGCAACGACAGCTTCGACTTCGTGCTGGTGGAGATCGGCGGCACGGTCGGCGACATCGAGGGCCTGCCGTTCTTCGAGGCGATCCGGCAGCTCGGGCAGGAGCTGCCGCGGGGCACCTGCTGCTACGTCCACCTGACGCTGCTGCCCTACATCCCGTCCGCCGGCGAGCTGAAGACCAAGCCGACCCAGCACTCCGTGAAGGAGCTGCGCTCGATCGGCATCCAGCCCGACATCCTGCTCTGCCGCTGCGACCGGCCGATCCCGATGGACGAGCGGCGCAAGCTCGCGCTGTTCTGCAACGTCCGCCAGACCGCGGTCATCGAGGCCCTCGACGTGGCCTCGATCTACGAGGTGCCGCTCTCCTATCGGACCGCGGGCCTCGACCGGGAGGTGCTCGGCCATTTCGGCCTGGAGCACGGCGAGGAGCCGGATCTCGGCCGCTGGCAGACCATCGCCGAGCGCGTGCGCAATCCCGAGGGCGAGGTCTCGATCGCCATCGTGGGTAAGTACACGGGGCTCAAGGACGCCTACAAGTCGCTGACCGAGGCGCTGACCCACGGGGGCATCAGCCACCGGGTGAAGGTCAATCTCGAGTGGATCGAGGCCGAGGTGTTCGAGCGCGAGGATCCGGCGCCCTTCCTCGAGGGTCTCAACGGGATCCTCGTGCCGGGCGGCTTCGGCCAGCGCGGGGCCGAGGGCAAGATCCGCGCGGCCCGCTACGCCCGCGAGAAGCGCATCCCCTATCTCGGCATCTGCTTCGGCATGCAGATGGCGGTGATCGAGGCGGCCCGCTCGCTGGCCGGGATGCCGGAGGCCAACTCCACGGAGTTCGGCGACACCGCCGAGCCGGTGGTCGGCCTGCTCACCGAGTGGCTGCGCGGCAACGAGCTGGAGCGGCGCGCGGCGGCCGGCGATCTCGGCGGCACGATGCGGCTCGGCGCCTACGAGGCGAAGCTCGACCCCGAGTCCAAGATCGCCCAGATCTACGGGTCCGATCAGATCTCGGAGCGCCACCGCCACCGCTACGAGGTCAACATGGCCTATCGCGAGCGGCTGGAGGCCAAGGGCCTGCGCTTCTCGGGCGTGTCCCCCGACGGCCTGTTGCCCGAGACGGTGGAGCATGTCGGGCACCCGTGGTTCATCGGCGTGCAGTTCCACCCGGAGCTGAAGTCGCGTCCGTTCGAGCCGCACCCGCTGTTCAAGGGCTTCGTCGGCGCCGCGATCGAGCAGAGCCGCCTGGTCTGAGGCCGCGGCGGCGCGCCGCTGCTCGCGCGGCGGCCCGCGGCCCTATATCCTCGGTGCCGTGACCGAGATCCTCTTCTACCATATGCAGCGGCAGCCCCTGGAGAAGGTGCTGCCGAACCTCGTCGAGCGCTCGCTGGACCGCGGCTGGCAGGCCGCGATCCAGGCGGCGAGCGAGGAGCGCCTTCAGGCGCTCGACGACCACCTCTGGACCTATTCCGACGAGAGCTTCCTGCCGCACGGCACCGACCGCGAGCCCGACGCCGCGAGCCAGCCGGTGGTGCTCACGCTCCGGGACGTGAATCCCAACACCGCCTCGATCCGCTTCCTGGTGGAGGGCGCCGACCTGCCGCCCGACGCCGGGCGGTACGAGCGGATCTGCATCCTGTTCGACGGGACCGACCAGGACGCGCTGCTGCGCGCCCGCGAGCAGTGGAAGCAGGCCAAGGACGCCGGTCACGCGGTGGCCTACTGGCAGCAGGACGAGTCCGGACGCTGGAACAAGAAGGCTTGATGGTGGCCCCCCACGCACGTCTCGCGCGCGCCGCGCTCGCCCTCGCCCTGGCTCTGGCCGCGCCCCCGGTCACCCTCGCCCAGGACGCGCCGCACGGCCATCCCGCGGAGAGCAAACCGGCGCAGCGCGGACCGGAGGGGCGCCGCCTGCCGCCCGATTCGACGACCAAGCAGAGCGTGACGCTGCCGGACGGCCGGACCCTCGACTTCACCGCCACCGCCGGCAGCCTGCCCCTCGTCGACGAGGCGGGCAAGCTGCAGGCCGAGATCGCCTACGTCGCCTACACGATGGCGCCGCAGGCCGGCCGGGAGCGTCCAGTCACTTTCGCGGTCAATGGCGGCCCGGGCGCCGCCTCGGCCTATCTCAATATCGGAGCGATCGGGCCCTGGCGGCTGCCGGTCGGCGGCGACAGCATCAGCCCGTCGCAGCCGGTGACGCTGACGCCCAACGACGGGACGTGGCTCGGCTTTACCGACCTCGTCTTCCTCGATCCCGTGGGGACCGGGTACAGCCGGGCCGCGGACGGGAACGGCAAGGCCTACTGGTCGATCGATTCCGATGCCTCGACCCTGGCGGCGACCATCGCGCGCTACCTGCGCGTCAACGACCGCATGGCGAGCCCGAAATTCTTCGTCGGCGAGAGCTACGGCGGCTTCCGCGGCCCGCTGATCGCCGAGAAGCTCCAGGAGGAGATCGGCGTCGGCCTGTCCGGCATGGTGCTGCTCTCGCCGGTGCTCGATTTCGCGTGGCTGGAGACGCCGCGGGCCAATCCGTGGGGCTACGTGCTGAAGCTGCCCTCGCTGGCGGCCGGCGCCCTTGAGCGGGCCGGCACGGTGCCGACCTCCACCCTGCTCGGCGACGCGGAGGCCTATGCCTCGGGCCCGTACCTGAGCGACCTGCTCAAGGGGCCGAGCGACACGGCCGCCGTCGCCCGGATGACCGAGAAGGTCGCGCCCCTCGTCGGTCTCGACCCCGCCCTGGTGCGTGCCCAGGCGGCGCGCCTCTCGACCCGGAGCGTCCAGCGCGAGATCGACCGCGCCGAGGGGCGCGTGACCAGCGCCTACGACACCGGCATCACCGGCTGGGACCCGAACCCGGACGCCGCCCAGTCGAGCTTCGAGGATCCCCAGCTCACCGCCCTCCAGGCACCGCTGACGAGCGCGATGCTCGACCTCTACGCGCGGACGCTGAAATGGCCGGTGACCAACATGCGCTACGAGCTCCTGAACAACGCCGTCAATCGCGGCTGGAGCTGGGGCTCGGGCCGGCAGGCACCCGAGGTCCTGTCGAACCTGAAGGGCGATCTGGCGCTCGACGGGCACCTGCGCGTCCTCGTGGCGCACGGCTTCACCGACCTAGTGACGCCCTACTTCGCCTCGAAGCTCCTGCTGGCGCAGGTCCCGGCCTACGCCGCCGGCCGCCTGAGCCTCGCGGTCTATCCGGGCGGGCACATGTTCTACACGCGTCCGGATTCGCGCGCCGCCTTCCGGGCGGACGTGGAGCGGATGTACACGGACGCCCTGAAGGTGCGCGACGCCGGCTCGACCCGTCCGGCCGGAGCCCCCGCCGAGCATCTCCGGACGGCGCCGTAGCGCCTCCGGCCCGCCGCGCCGGTCACGCGTCGTCGAAGGCGAGGGCCTCGGCCGGGTAATCCACCATCGTCCGGCGCTGCGCGTCGGTGTTCTGCCACTCGCCGACCTTCATGTAGCGGCCCTCGAGATCGCGGACCTCGACCACCTTCCCGATGGTGGGGATCGACTGGAAGCCCTGCGGCCAGTTCGACGCGAAGTAGAAGACCTGCTCGACGTGGTCGGAGAGGTGGCAGATCCCCGGCCCGAAGGTCCCCAGCCCGAAGACGAGGTAGCGGCCGTTCACCAGCGCCGCGACGTCGGAGATCAGCGACTCGCTCTGGATCTCCACCGGCAGTCCGCGCCGCTCGGCGTACGCCTCCACCTCGGCGATGACCGGGTTCAGCCTGTTCTCGAAGACGAGCTTGACCGAGCGGATGCGACCCTCGGCCAGAAGCCGGTCGATGACCATCCGGTAGAACGCGAAGGGCGGCTGCGGGTAGTGCGGATCCACCCAGGTGCTGAAGATGTCGCCCGACCGGATGTGGATCAGGAGCTGGTCGTCGGGCTTCACCGGGAAGCTCTTCGGCAGGCCGTTGAACAGCGGCCGGATCACGCTCTGCACGATCGCGCGCGAATCCGTCGGCCCCCGCAGCGCGGTCATGCGCTCGAACTGCGTCGGGTCGAAATACAGGCCCGACAGGAAGTAGCCGTCCGCCGGCAGCGGCTCGTCCGGCGGGATGAAGGTGAGGCCGTCGCAGGTCAGCCGCTCGGTCAGGAAGATCACCTTGCTGCGGTCGACCTTGGGCACCTTGATGTATTTCAGGTTGAGCGCCTTCGCGATCGTCACCGCGATGATGTACTGGACGAGGCAGTTGCCGAAGGCGCCGTTCTCGAACAGCGACAGGCCGACCAGGGCGTGGCTGGCGCGGTCGGGCGCCGACTGGAGCGCGTAGGTGACGTAGACGTTGGCGCCGGGCGTCTCGTTCAGGAGCATCACGTCGAGGCCGAGCATCGCCCGCAGCGCGATCAGGTCGACCGCGGCCTCGTCGGCGCGGATGCCGATGCCGGCGATCCGGGCCGGTTCGGGCGCGGCGATCCGGACCGCGCGCGCCCAGGCCCGCTCGTCGGGGACGATCGCGGCGACGAGGGCGTCCGGGGTCGCGGTCCAGCCAGCGAGGTCCGGCTCGGCCCACGTCACGCCGTCCTGCGAGACCGCCACCGCGACGTCGCCAGGCTCGGCGGGAACCGCCCCCTCCCCCGGCCGCAGGGCGACGGAATGGATCGGGAAGCGGCCGCCGAGGTCGACCTCGAGCCACGTCGTTCCCGTGCCCGCATCGGAGACGATCCGCGGCTCACGGCCGGCCGCGAGATCGACGAGGACCGGGGTCGGATCGTCTGTCGGGGCCATCGGGTCTCCGGGAGTTCAGCGCCCGCGCCGGGGCCGGGCGGGTATCGGGTGCGGCGGTGCCCGCTCCGGGGCGCGGCCGTCAAGCCCGCCCCGATCGCGGGGCGGGCGCGGGAAACGGCCGCGATCCGGCGCCGCTCCGTTGTGTCCTGGCGGTCATGCGTCTACAACGGCCGGGCGACGGTGCCCCGGAGACGGGGTGAAAAGGGAATGCGGTGAGGGGTTTGAAGCCCCGATTCCGCGGCTGCCCCCGCAACTGTGAGCGGCGAGCGCCCGCCAAGCGCCACCGGAGCGATCCGGGAAGGCGGTGGGCGCGCCGAGCCGCGAGCCAGGAGACCTGCCGTCGCGACAGGATCCCGCAATGCCGCCGGTGGGGCGGCTGGAGACGCTTCTGATGACGACGCAAACCCTCGCCCCCGTCGCCGCCGGCACCCGCGCGTCGGAGCGCCCGATCGCCGTCGCGCTCGCGGCCGTGCTGGGCCTCGGCCTGCTGTTCATGGCGGGCTTCTCGCCGGCGATCGCGCTCCACAACGCGGCGCACGACTTCCGCCACACCCAGAACTTCCCCTGTCACTGACGTCCCCGGACCAGGGATGATCATCCGGCTCCTGTCGGCGGCCCTCGCCGCCGGCTTCTTCGCGGCTGCCATCGTGACGGGCCTCGAACTCACGCTGACCTCGCCGCTGATCGTCGCGGCCGAGCGCTACGAGCAGCAGGAGGCGCCGAACCGGGCTGCCAAGGCGCTCCCGATCAAGGCGTTCCCGATCGTGCTGGCCCATGCCGGGCACGATCACGCCGCGCCCGACGCCGCGCCGGAATGGCAGCCCGCGCCCGGCCTGCCGCGGATGGCCTTCACCGGGCTCGCGACCCTCGTGGGTGGCGTCGGCTACGCGCTGCTGCTCGGCGCGGTGATGCTCGCCTGCGGCCGCGAACCCACGCCGCAGGTCGGCCTCGCCTTCGCGGTGGCCGCCTTCGCCAGCGTCGCGCTCGCGCCGGGCCTTGGCCTGCCCCCGGAATTGCCCGGCAGCGCGGCGGCCCCGCTCGCGACGCGGCAGGCGTGGTGGGTGATGACCGCCGCGGCGACCGGGATGGGGCTCTACCTGATCACGATTCGCCGCGCGCTGATCACGATCCTCGGGGGGCTCGTCCTGATCATCGCCCCGCACGTCGTCGGCGCCCCGCAGGCGCCCGAGGCCGCGTCCGAACTTCCGGCGGCGCTCGCCGCGCAATTCGCCGCTCGGTCGCTCGCCATCAGCTTCGTGTTCTGGATCCTGATCGGGCTGGGGCTCGGCTGGGCGTGGCAGGCCTTCGCCCGCGGCGCGGATCGGGGAGCGGCCCGTGCCTGAGACCGTTCTCTACGTCTGCATCACCTGCCGCCGGCCGGACGACGACCCCGACGGCCCCCGCGCCGGGGCCCGCCTGCTGGAGGCGCTCCGGGCGCGGAGCGGCGCCACGCCGGACCTGCGGGTCGAGGCGGTGGAGTGCCTGTCGGTCTGCAAGCGGCCCTGCACCGTGGCGGTCGCCGCGGCCGACCGCTGGACCTACGTCTACGGCGACATGGATCCGGCCGCGTCGGCCGAGATCATCCTCGGCGGGCTCGCGGCCTACGCGGCGACCCCGGACGGCATCGTGCCCTGGCGCGAGCGTCCGGAGGCGTTCCGCAAGGGCGTGATCGCCCGCATTCCCCCTTTCCCAGAACCCCGCCCGGTCCCCGCCGGCACCCTGGAGCCCGCGGAATGACCCTCGTGAACAAGATCCCCTGCACCATCGTCACCGGCTTCCTCGGGGCCGGCAAGACGACCCTCGTCCGCCACGTGGTCGAGAACGCCAAGGGGCGCCGCCTCGCGATCCTGGTGAACGAGTTCGGTGATATCGGCTTCGACAAGTCCTTCCTGGCGGCCTGCGGCGTCGAGGGCTGCACCGAGGACGCCATCGTCGAGCTGCCGAACGGCTGCATCTGCTGCACGGTCGCGGACGATTTCGTGCCGGCGCTGGAGACCCTTCTCGGCCGCGCCGAGCCGCCGGAGCACATCCTGATCGAGACATCCGGCCTCGCCCTGCCGAAGCCGCTGGTCCAGGCGTTCCAGTGGCCGGCGATCCGCTCGCGAGTGACCGTCGACGGCGTGGTCGCGGTGGTGGACGGCCCGGCGGTGGCCTCGGGCGCCTTCGCGGAGGATCCGGAGGCCCTGGCGGCCCAGCGCGCCGCCGACCAGTCGGTCGACCACGACAACCCCCTGGAGGAGGTGTTCGAGGACCAGCTCCTCTGCGCCGACCTCGTGGTCGTCAACAAGGCCGACCTGATCGACGCCGCGACGCGGGCGCGGGTCCGCGCCGAGGTCGAGGGGCACCTGCCCCGCGCCGTGAAGGTGGTCGAGACCGAGAACGGCGCCATCGACCCGCGGGTGCTGCTCGGCCTCGGCGCGGCCGCCGAGGACGATCTCGACGCCCGACCCTCGCATCACGGCGAGGGCGAGGACCATGACCACGACGATTTCGAGACCGTGGCGCTGCCGGTGCGCCCGGCGGTGACCGCGGGAGATCTCGCGGCCCGGGTCGAGGTGGCGGCCGAGGCCGCCGGCGTCCTGCGCATCAAGGGATTTGCCGAGGTCGAGGGCAAGCCGATGCGCCTCGTGGTGCAGGGTGTCGGCCGGCGCGTGACCCATCATTTCGACCGCCCCTGGCGGTCCGGGGAAGCCCGCGACGGGACGCTGGTGGTGATCGGCCTGAAGGGCTTCGACAAGGACGCCGTCGCGGCGGCCCTCGCGGGATGAGGCCGGTCGCGCACGCCCGCCCGGACTCGCTCTAGGGGCCGCCGCGGTGCATCTCGTGCGCATCGATGCCGTCTCCCTCGACGAGGGCGAGGCGGCCGTGGATCTCGGGCAGGAGCCCGGCGACCTCGTGGTGCTGTCCTTCACCGACAGCGACCTCGCGTCGGTCGGGCAGGCCCACGCCGCGGAGCCCGGCCTGCCGAGCCTGCGGCTCGCGAAGCTCGCCAGGCTGCGGCACCCGCTCTCGGTCGACCTCTACGTCGAGCGCGTCGTGGCGCGCGCCAAGGTCGTGGTGATCCGCTGCCTGGGCGGCCTCGATTACTGGCGCTACGGGATCGAGCGCTGCGCCGAGGCCGCGCGGGCGCACGGCGTCGTCCTCGCGGTCCTGCCGGGCGACGACCGGCCGGACCCGCGCCTCGCCGCCTTCTCCACCGATCCCGACCTCGCCGGGCAGCTCGACGCCTATTTCCGGGCTGGCGGCCCCGACAATTTGCGGCGGATGCTGCGGCGCCTGGCGATTCGCCTGGGCGCCGACGGACCGGTCGAGCCGCCCGTGCCGCTCCCGCGCGGCTTTCCCTGGTGCCCCGGCTGCGGAGCTCTTCCCCTCGAGGCAGCCCTCGCCGCGGCCGCAACCGCGATCCCACTCGCCGGAGCGCGCAGCGCGGCGGAGCCCGTCGCGCTCCTGCTGATCTACCGCTCCGCCGTGCTCGGAGGCGACACCGGCCCGTTCGTCGCCCTCGCCGCCGCCCTACGGGCGCGCGGGATCGGCGTGCTGCCGATGGCCGTGTCGAGCCTGAAGGAGCCGCAGGCCGCCGCCGCGGTCGCCGAGGCCGTGCGCGCGCGCAGGCCCGACCTCGTGATCGCCGCCACCGCCTTCTCGGCCCGCGAGGACGAGGCCGGCTTCGTCCTGGACGGCGCCGATTGCCCGGTGCTGCAGGCCTTCACGGTCGGTTCGCCGCGCGCGGCCTGGGAGGCCTCCGCCCGCGGCCTCGGCGCCGCCGACCTCGCCATGCAGGTCGCGCTGCCGGAATTCGACGGCCGGCTCTCGGGCTTCCCGATCTCGTTCAAGGAGGAGAGTGCCGAGATCGCCGGCTTCGCCGAGCGGCGCGCCATGCCCTACGAGGCCGGCATCGCCGCGCTGGCCGACCGGGCCGCGGGATGGCTGCGGCTGTCCGCCCTGCCCCGGGCGGCCCGGCGCGTCGCCCTGGTCCTGTCCGACTACCCTGCCCGCGGCGGCCGGGCCGGATTCGCGGTCGGCCTCGACACGCCCGCGAGCGCCCGCGCGATCGCCGCCGACCTCGCGGCCGCGGGCTACGCGGCCGGCGCGCTTCCGGAGCCCGGAGCGCTGATGGCGGCGCTCGCGGACGGCCCGGCCGCGTTCCGGGTGCCGCTCGCGGCCTACGCGGCGTGGTGGCGCACGCTCTCCGAGGACGTCCGCGCCGCCGTGACCGACAGCTGGGGTGAAGCCGAGGCGGACCCGGCCTGCGTCGACGGCGCCTTCCGGTTCCGGATTGTCCGGGACGGCGGCCTCGCGGTCTTCCTCCAGCCCGACCGCGGCCGCGACCCCGATCGCAAGACCGGCTACCACGACCTCGACCGCGCCCCGACCCACGCCTACCTGGCCTTCCATCTCGGCCTGCGGCAGCAATTCGACGCCCTGGTGCAGCTCGGCACGCACGGCACCGCGGAGTGGCTGCCGGGCAAGGCCGTGGCCCTGTCGCCCGACTGCTTCCCGGCGCTCTGCGTCGGCGGGCTGCCGGTGATCTACCCCTTCATCGTCGACGACCCGGGCGAGGCAGCGCCGCTCAAGCGCCGCCTCGGCGGCGTGGCGCTCGGGCACCTGACGCCCGACACCGCCGTCCACGCGCTGACACCCGAGGCGGCCCGGCTCCGCGAGCTGGTGGAGGAGTATTCGGCGGCCAGCGTGCTCGACCCCCGCCGCGCCGACCTCATCGCCCGCGCCATCCTGGAGGAGGCCGGGGCGGCCGGACTGCTGGACGGTGCCGGGATCGGCCCGGACACGCCGATGGACGAGGCGCTGACGCGGCTCGACGCGCATCTCTGCGATCTCGGCGAGACCGTCTTCCGCGACGGCCTGCACGTCTTTGCCCGCGCTCCGGACGAGGCCGCGGAGGCCGTCGCGGTGAGCGCGGACTCCGAGCGGGCCGGCCTGCTCGCGGCCCTCGACGGGCGGTTCGTCCGGCCCGGCCCCTCCGGCTCGCCGTCCCGTGGGCGGGCCGACGTGCTCCCGACCGGGCGCAACCTCGCGACCCTCGACCCGCGGGCCATCCCGAGCCGCGCCGCCGCGCTCCTCGGCGAGCGGGCGGCCGCCGCCGTGGTGACCCGTTATCTCCAGGACGAGGGCGCCTATCCGGCCCGGATCGTCATGGATCTCTGGGCCTCGCCGACCCTGCGCACCGGTGGCGAGGACGTGGCCCACGCCCTGGCCCTGATGGGCGTGCGGCCGGTCTGGGACCATGCCAGCACCCGCGTCACCGGCTTCGAGATCCTGCCCCTCGCCATGCTGGACCGGCCGCGAATCGACGTCACCGTCCGCGTCTCCGGCGCGTTCCGCGACACCTTCCCCGACACGCTGGCGTTGCTCGACCGCGCCGCCCGCGCCGTGGCGGACCGGGACGAGGCCGACGACGAGAATCCCCTCGCGGCGGCGCGCCGGCGGGGCGATGCGTCGGTGCGCGTCTACGGGGCCGCGCCCGGCCGCTACGGCGCCGGCACCGCCGCCACGGCCCTCGACGGCGCCTGGGACGGCCGCGCCGACCTCGGCCGCGCCTACCTGGCCGCGAGCGGCCACGCCTACGGCGACCGCGACGGGCCCGACGCCGATTTCGCCGCCCGCGTCGCGGCGGCCGACGCCTATCTCCACGCCTTCGACGTGGCCGAGCGCGACCTGTTCGACGGCGACGCCGCCGTCGACGCGATGGGCGGTTTCGCGGCGGCCGCGGCCCTGGAGGGGGCGAGCCCCGCCCTCTACAGCCTCGACGTGTCGGTCCCGGAACGGCCGAAGGCGCGGACGGCCCGGGAGGATTCCGCCCGCCTGATCCGCGGGCGCCTCGCCGATCCCCGCTGGATCGCGGCCCAGCTGCGCCACGGCTACCGGGGCGCGCAGGAGCTCGCCCAGGGGCTCGACGCGGTCTTCGTCCTGGCCGCCGCGAGCGACGCGGTGACAAATGCGGGCTTCGAGGCGCTCTACGCGGCCTGGATCGCCGACGCCGAGGTGTTCGAGCGCCTGCGCGCCGCCAACCCCGCCGCGGCCCGCGCGATCCTGGAGCGGTTCGACGCCGCCCGGGACCGCGGCCTCTGGCACAGCCGACGCAACGCCCTCCCGGCCGACGCCCTGCTGCGCGAGGCCGCCGAGTGAGCGCGGCCCCGCATCGGCGCGCCCTGCCCGAGGCGCCAGCCCGCCGGGGCTGGTGCCCCGGTCTGACGCGTCCCATGCCGACGGGCGACGGCCTGCTCGCGCGCGTCCACCCGCCGCTCGGGATCCTGACCCTCGATCAGGCCCGCGCCGTGGCGGAGGGTGCGCGGCGCTTCGGGAACGGGCACCTGGATCTCACCGCCCGGGCCAATCTCCAGATCCGCGGCGTCTCCGAGGCGACGCGCGCGCCGCTGGCCACTTGGCTCGCGGCCCGGGGCCTCGGCGACGTGCGCGCCGACGGCGGCCCCCAGCGCCTGACGCTCACGAGCCCCCTGGCCGGCCACGACCCGGACGAGACGATCGACGTGCCGGCCCTCGCCCGGGCGATCGAGACCGCGGGGCTCGCGATCCCGGGGTTGCCGGCCAAGACCCTGGTCGCCGTCGAGGGCCGCCCCGGCCGGGCGCTGCCGGAGGCGGATCTCTGCGTCGCCGCCGAGGGGCCGGGCCGCGTCGCGATCGCGGTCGCGCAGGGTGAGACCCCGCGGAAGCTCCTGACCTGCGCAGCCGACGCGGCGCCCGGCCACGTGGCGGCCCTGCTCGGCGCCTTCGCGCGGACTGGCCGGCGCCGGATGCGCGACCTATCGAACAGCGAACTGACCGCGCTGACCGAGGCGCTTCCGTCAGGAGATAACCGCGCCGGAACGGCGCAGGCGTACCAGGGCTTCGCTCCGGAACAGGAGCCGGTACGTCCGGCGGGCGGACGCGACCTTAGAAGCGTCGCCGTCGACGCGCCCTTCGGACGCTGCACTGCCGACGCCCTCGACCGGATCGCGGCTACGGCAGCGGCGATCGGCTCCGACGAGATCCGCCTCTCCCCCACGCGCGGCTTCGTGATGCTGGCGCCGGCCGCTGCCGAAGCGGCGGCCGCGATTGCGGCGCTCGCGGCGGAGTTCATCGTCGTCCCCGACGATCCGCGGCGCGCGATCGCGGCCTGCACGGGGGCGCCGGGCTGCGCCTCCGGATCGACCCCCACGCTCGCGGACGCGGCCCGCCTCGCGGAGGCGTTCGGCCCCCTGGCGGTCGCGGGGCATGCCGCGCACGTCTCGGGCTGCGCCAAGGGCTGCGCGCGGCCCGGCCCGGCCGACCTGACCCTCGTCGGCCGCGACGGCCTCTACGGCGTGGTGATCGGGGGTGCGCCCGGCGATGAGCCGGCGATGGATCTCCCTATCGAGGCCGTGCTGGAGCGGCTAGGAAGGGCCGAGATCGACGGGCTCTCCGCCGCCTTCGCGCCGGAGATCACCCCTTCGGAATGCGGGAGGACCAAGAGACCGGCATGAGCGCGAGCCAGAACGCCCTGCGCCAGACAGGATCGGAGCCGGCCGCGGCGCACGAGTCCCCGTCCCGCTACGACTACATCCGCGACGGCGGCGCGATCTACGCGCGCTCCTTCGCGATGATCCGCGCCGAGGCCGATCTCGGGCGCTGGTCGGGCGCCGCCGAGCGCGTCGTCGTCCGCATGATCCACGCCTGCGGCATGACCGACCTGCCGGCCGACGTGGAGATGGCACCGGACTTCGCCGCGGCCGGCGTCGCGGCCTTGCAGGCCGGCGCGCCGATCCTGTGCGACGTCCGCATGGTCGCCGACGGCGTCACCCGGGCGCGGCTGCCGGCCGGCAACGAGGTGATCTGCACCCTGGGCGACCCGCGCGTGCCGGATCTCGCCAAGAGCCTCGGCACGACCCGGTCCGCGGCCGCCATGGAGCTGTGGCGGGAGCACCTTCCGGGCAGCGTCGTGGCGGTGGGCAACGCCCCAACCGCCCTGTTCCGCCTCTTGGAACTGCTCGATGCCGGCGTGGCGCCCCCCGCCGCGGTGATCGGCATCCCGGTCGGCTTCGTCGGCGCGGCGGAGTCGAAGGAGGCCCTGGCGCGGGACGGCCGCGTGCCGTTCGTGGTCGTGCACGGTCGGCGCGGCGGCAGCGCCATGACGGCCGCGGCGGTCAACGCGCTCGCCAGCGAGGTCGAGTGATGGACGGTTTCGAGCGCCTCGACGGCCCGACCGAGGAGATCCCCGCGGCCGCGGTGACGGGCACGCTCTACGGCGTCGGGATGGGCCCGGGCGATCCGGAGCTCCTGACCGTGAAGGCGCAGCGCATCCTGATGCGCGCGCCCGTGCTGGTGCACTTCTGCAAGCGTGGCCGGCGGGGCAACGCCCGCACCATCGCGGACGCGATCCTGCGCGACCCGGCCCGCGAGATGGCCCTCGCCTATCCCTACACGACCGAGATCCATCCCGAGCACCCGGACTACGTCGCGGCGCTGGCCGGATTCTACGACGACGCGGCCGGGCAGCTCGCCGATCACCTGGGCGCCGGGCGCGACGTCGCGATCCTGTCGGAGGGCGATCCGTTCTTCTACGGCTCGTTCATGCACCTGTGGCGGCGCCTGAAGGACCGCTTCCCCGTGGAGGTGGTTCCGGGCGTCACCGGCATGTCGGGCTGCTGGACTCGGGCCGGCACGCCGATCACCTGGGGCGACGACGTCCTCACCGTCCTGCCGGCGACCCTGTCGCTCGACGCGCTGACCGAGCGCCTGCGCGGCACCGACGCGGCCGTGGTGATGAAGCTCGGGCGCCACCTGCCGAAGGTGCGGGCCGCCCTCTCGGCCGCCGGGCTGCTGGCGCGCGCCGTCTACGTGGAGCGCGGCACGATGGCGGGCGAGCGGGTCGTGATGCTGGCCGACAAGGCCGACGACGAGGCGCCCTACTTCTCGATGGTGCTCCTGCCCGGAGAGGGCCGCCGACCGTGAGCGGAAGCCTCACCGTCGTCGGCCTCGGGCCGGGCGACGCGGCCCTGCTGACCGAGTCGGCCCGCCGGGCGCTGGACGCGGCGGAGGACGTCGTCGGCTACTTCCCCTACGTGGCCCGCGTGCCCGAGCGTCCCGGCCTCGTCCGGCACGCCAGCGACAACCGGGTGGAGGTCGACCGGGCGCGCCACGCGCTGCAGCTCGCCGCCTCTGGGCGCCGGGTCGCGGTCGTCTCCGGCGGCGATCCCGGCGTCTTCGCCATGGCGGCGGCGGTGTTCGAGGCGGTCGAGTACGGCGAGCCCGGCTGGCGCGACCTCGCCATCACGGTGGAGCCGGGCATCACCGCGATGCTCGCGGCCGCGGCCCGGCTCGGGGCCCCGCTCGGCGGCGACTTCTGCGCGCTCTCGCTCTCGGACAACCTGAAACCCTGGCCGGTCGTGACCGCGCGGCTGGAGGCGGTGCTGCGCGCGGATTTCGTGGTGGCGCTCTACAACCCGATCTCTACCGCCCGGCCCTGGCAGCTCGGGGCGGCGCTGGAGATCGCGGCCGGGATCCGCGCGCCCGAGACGCCGGTGATGTTCGCCCGCGCCGTCAGCCGGCCGGACGAGGCGATCCGCGTCGCGACCCTCGCCGAGGCGCCCGCGGTGCCGGCCGACATGGCCACGATGGTGATCCTGGGCGCCTCGACGACGCGGCTGATCCCGCGCGCGGGCCGGGCGCCCTTCGTCTACACCGCCCGCAAGGTCGAGGGACCGGCGTGATCGCCCGCGTCCAGCCAGCGGCGCGCGCCCGCGGCGTCCGCGACGCTCGGCACGTCGGGCTTGCCCGGCCGCCTTACCATCACGACCGGGATGCCGAGGCCGCGCGCCGCCGCGATCTTGCCGTAGGTCGCCGCGCCGCCCGCGTTCTTGCTGACCACGATCTCGATCCGGCTGGCCCGCATCAGGGCCGTCTCGGACGCGGCGTCGAACGGTCCGCGCGCCTCCAGGGCGGTCAGATGCGGCACCGGCAGGATCCCGCCCAGCGGCTCGACCGTCCGCGCCAGGTAGCTGTGCTGCGGCGCCGCCGCGAAGGCCCCGGCCTCCTGCCGGCCGATCGTCAGGAACACGCGCCGGGGCTCCGCGCCGAGGGCGGCGACCGCCTCCTCCATCCCGTCGACCTCGACCCAGTCGTCGCCGGGTTCGCGGTTCCAGGCCGGCCTGCGGATCGCGAGGAGCGGCACGCCCGTCAGGGCCGCCGCGCGCGCGGCGTTGGCCGACATCCGCGCGGCGAACGGGTGGGTCGCGTCGATCAGGCGGGTGATCGCCTCGGCCTCCAGGTAGCGGGCGAGGCCCTCGGCGCCGCCGAAGCCGCCGATCCGGGTCGGGACCGGCTCGGGCTTCGGCGCCGCCGTCCGGCCCGCCAGCGAGAGGGTCACGGCGCGATCCGCCTGCCCCGCGAGCGACCGCACCAGGGCGCTCGCCTCGCCGGTCCCGCCGAGGATCAGGATCCGCATCGTGCCGGTGATCGGGGGCGGCGTGTTCATGGGCGCCTTGTCCATGAGCGCTGACTCGCTGTCGAGCGCCCCGTGGCTGTCGATCGTCGGGATCGGCGAGGACGGTCGGGCCGGGCTGACGCCGTCCGCCGCCGCCGCGGTCGACGCCGCCCGCGTGGTCTACGGCGGCCGGCGCCACCTCGCCCTCGCCGGGCCGCTCGACGCGGAGACGCGGCCCTGGCCGAGCCCGATCCACGAGGCCTATCCGGAAATCCTGGCGCGGCGCGGCCAGCCGACCTGCATCCTCGCCACGGGCGACCCGTTCCACTACGGCATCGGCGCCGAGATCGCCCGGCTGGTGCCCGCGGGCGACATCCGCGCCTTCCCGCAGCCCTCGGCCTTCAGCCTCGCCTGTGCCCGGCTCGGCTGGCCGCTCGCCGAGTGCGCCCTGGTCACGCTCCACGGTCGCGCGCTGACCCGGATCGTCCCGCATCTCCAGCCGGGTGCGCGGCTCCTCGTCCTGTCGTGGGACGGCACGACGCCCGGCGCCCTCGCCGCCCTGCTGCGCGACCGAGGCTTCGGTGCGTCGACGCTGACGGTGCTGGAGGCGATGGGCGGGCCGCGCGAGCGCGTCCGCACCCTCCGCGCCGACGCGTTCGACGGCGCCGACTTCGATCCGCTGAACACGGTGGCGGTCGCGGTGGCGGGTGCCGGCCGCGCCCTGCCCCTCGCGCCAGGCCTCGACGACGACCTGTTCGAGAATGACGGGCAGCTGACCAAGTCCGAGATCCGGGCCCTGACCCTGTCGGCGCTGCGCCCGCATCCGGGACAGCATCTCTGGGATGTCGGTGCGGGCGCCGGCTCGATCGCGATCGAGTGGATGCTGCGCCACGCGAGCCTGCGCGCCACCGCGATCGAGGGGAGGCCGGACCGCGTCGAGCGGATCCGCCGCAACGCCGTCGCGCTCGGCGCCCCGGACCTCGCCGTCGTCGCCGGCACGGCGCCGGGCGCGCTCGCCGGCCTGCCCGCGCCGGACGCGGTTTTCATCGGCGGCGGCGTCTCGGAGCCGGGGGTCCTCGCGACCGTGCTGGCGGCGCTGCGGGGCGGCGGTCGCTGCGTCGCCAACGCCGTGACCCTCGAGGGCGAGGCCGCGCTGCTCGCGGCCTTCGCGGCGCATGGCGGGAGCCTGCGCCGCTACGGCGTGGAGCGGGCGAGCCCGGTCGGGGGAATGCACGGCTGGCGCCCGGCCATGACGGTGATCCAGTGGGCCTGGACCAAGCCGTGACCGGAGCGCTGGTCGCCGGCATCGGGTTCCGCCGGGGCACCGAGGCCGAGGAGATCGCGGAGCTGATCGAGCGCGCCCTCACCCTGGTCGGCGCCGCGCGGTCGAGCCTCGCGGCTGTGGCCACGGCGGACGACCGGGCGTCGGACCCGGCGATCCGCGCGGCGACGGCCCGGTTCGGCCTGGCACCGCATTCCATCGCCGCAGCCGCGCTGGAGGCCCGCGACGCCGAGGTCGTCACCCGCTCGGCGCGGATCGAGCGCCTGCGCGGCGTCGGCTCGCTGGCCGAGGCGGCGGCCCTCGCCGGCGCCGGGCCCCGGAGCCGCCTCGCCCTACCCCGGATCGCGAGCGGCGGCGCCACTTGCGCCCTGGCTGTCCGATACGACACGACACGGGAATCATGACCGTCCACTTCATCGGCGCCGGCCCCGGCGCGGCCGACCTGATCACGGTGCGCGGGCGCGACCGCATCGCGGCCTGCCCCGTCTGCCTCTACGCCGGGTCGCTCGTCGCCCCCGAGATCCTGGGCTGGTGCCCGCCCGGCGCGCGGATCGTCGACACGGCGCCCCTCGACCTCGACGCCATCCTGGCGGAGATCCGGACGGCGCACGCGGCCGGCCAGGACGTGGCGCGCCTGCATTCCGGCGACCTGTCGATCTGGAGCGCCCTAGCCGAGCAGATGCGCCGGCTCGACGCGCTGGCCATTCCCTACACGGTGACGCCGGGTGTCCCCGCCTTCGCGGCCGCGGCCGCGCTGCTGCGCCGGGAGCTGACGGTCCCGGGCGTTGCCCAGACCGTGGTCCTGACCCGCACCTCCGGGCGGGCGAGCGCCATGCCCGAGCGGGAGACGCTCGCGGCCTACGCGGCCACCGGCGCGACCCTGGCGATTCACCTGTCGATCCACGTCGTCGAGGCCGTCGCCGCCGAGCTGATCCCCTTCTACGGCCCGTCCTGCCCGGCGGCGGCGGTGTTCCGAGCCTCCTGGCCGGACGAGCGGGCGCTCGTGGGCGATCTCGCCGCGCTGCCCGGGCTCGTCGCGGAGGCCGGTCTGGAGCGCACCGCCCTGATCCTGGTCGGACCGGCGCTGGGCGCCGCGGAGTTCCGCGAGAGCGCCCTCTACGCGCCCGACTACGACCGGCGCTACCGTCCCGGCGGCACGGTGGGGTCGCGGTCGTGAGCGCCCCCGGCCTCCTCGTCGCGGCGCCGCGCTCCAGCTCCGGCAAGACGACCGTCGCCCTCGCGCTCATGCGCGCCCTCACCCGGCGCGGCCTGCGGGTGCGCGGCGCGAAGTGCGGCCCGGACTACATCGATCCGGCCTTCCACCACGCCGCGACCGGCCATCCGAGCTTCAACCTCGACAGCTTCGCCATGGCGCCGCCGCTCCTCGACGCGCTGGCGGGCGCGACGGCGGCGGCGGCCGATCTGCTGATCGCCGAGGGGTCCATGGGCCTGTTCGACGGCGTCCGGGCGGCCGAGAACCGCACCGGGGCGAATGCCGACATCGCCGTGCGCTACGGCTGGCCGGTGGTGCTCGTGGTGGACGTGTCGGGCGCGGCGCAATCGGCGGCCGCCGTGGCGCTCGGCTGCAAGCTCTACGATCCCCGCATCCGGATCGCCGGCGTGATCCTCAACAAGGTGGCGAGCGCCCGTCACCGGCGCCTCGTCGAAGCCGGCATGGAGCGCGCAGGGCTGCTGGTGCTCGGCGCGCTGATGCGCGACGCGCAGCTCGTCCTGCCCGAGCGCCACCTGGGGCTCGTCCAGGCCGGCGAGACCGCGGATCTCGCAGCGCGCCTCGACAGGCTCGCCGACCTCGCGGAGGCGGGCATCGACCTCGACGCCGTGGCGGCCTGCGCGAGCGGCACCGTACCGCCCTCCGGTGGCCGCCTGCCCCGGCCGCCCGGACAGCGCGTGGCGGTCGCCCGGGACGCGGCGTTCAGCTTCCTCTATCCGCATCTCGAGACCGGGTGGCGGATGGCCGGCGCCGAGCTCGTGCCGTTCTCGCCCTTGGCCGACGAGGGACCGCCCGAGGATTGCGACGTCTGCTGGCTGCCGGGCGGCTATCCGGAACTGCACGCGCGCCCGATCGCCGGCGCGACCCGCTTCCTGGACGGGCTGCGCCGCTTCGCGCGGACCCGGCCGGTCCACGGGGAGTGCGGCGGCTACATGGTCCTGGGCGAGACGTTGCAGGATGCCGACGGAGCGACCCATGCCATGGCCGGACTGCTACCGGTCGCGACCTCGTATCACCGGCGCAAGCTGCATCTCGGCTATCGCGTCGCGCAACTCGCCGAATCCGGCCTGCTCGGCGCCGCGGGCACGCGCCTCGTCGGCCACGAATTCCACTACGCCAGCGAGCTCTCGCCGATCGCGCCGGAGGAAACGGCGCTCGCCCGCGTGACGGATGCCGAAGGTGTCGATCTGGGACTGGCCGGCCACCGGGTCGGACCCGTCACCGGCAGCTTCTTTCACCTGATCGCGACCGATCCGCCGTGACGCAGGGCTCGGCGCAGCCGCTTCGAAGGTCCCCGAGGTGAAGCCTGTTTCGCGCGCCGGTCAGGCCGGATCCGTCGTCGGCGCGGTTGCGCCGCGGTTCTGCGCGAGTCGCGCGGCGCTGCGGACCAGCGCGAGCACGTCGCGGCGCATCTGCTCGTCCTCGATCTGGGCGTAGGCGCGCAGCAGCTCGATGGCGCCGTGGGCGCTGAGGAAGCCGAACACGTCCTCCTGCGCGTTCTCGCGCGGCTCGTTCTCCTCGAAGAACGCGGAGACCGGAACCTCGAGGAGGCGCGCGATCTCGCGCAGCCGGCCGGCCCCGACCCGGTTCTGGCCCTTCTCGTATTTCTGAACCTGCTGGAAGGTCACGCCGACCGCGTTGCCCAGCGCGGTCTGGCTCATGCCGCGAGCCTTGCGCAGCGCTGTGATCCGGATGCCGACGAGGCGATCGACGTCCGTCGTCTGCTTCGGCATCGTCTGGCCGGAGGAATCCTTGTCCATGGCGTGGGCTGCATCCTCCTGCGGACGGGGTGTCTTCGCCTCGCTGTCGCGCCGCTTCACCGTCCGCCCCTTAGTCGCATGTCCTGCACGCCAGGTTGCCGGTACTCCGTGCCGATGTCCGGCTATAGCCCTGATCCCGACACAGGTGAACCGCGGCGCAGTAGGACACCAAGTTGTCAAGCTTCGCAAGTCGAAGGTTACATCTTCTAGTTTAAGCCCACACATCTTTGCAACATTGTTGCTCAAATGTCGACGTGGAGGTCAGGGCTGCTTTCGAGGTGCGCCTTGTCGCCGCGCGGCGGTACCCCTTAGGACCACAGGGGCATGTAGGTTCGGTACCGCGCAGGAGGCACGCATGTTCATCGCGATGAATCGCTTCAAGGTTGTTAAGGACGCGACGGCGGATTTCGAGGCCGTCTGGCTCGGGCGCGACAGCCACCTCGGCGAGATGCCGGGCTTCGTCGAGTTTCACCTGCTGCGCGGCCCCGAGCACGAGGACCACGTGCTCTACGCCTCGCACACGATCTGGCGATCGCGTGCCGATTTCGAGGCCTGGACCCGGTCCGAGCAGTTCCGCAAGGCGCATGGCCGCGTGCCCTCGACCAAGCCCCTGTATCTCGGCCACCCCCAATTCGAGGGTTTCGAGACGATCCAGACGGTCGGCGGGACGGCCGATGCGCGCCAGGACGCCGACGCCGTCTGAACGCGGCGGACCCCGGCCGCCCTTCGGCCGGGGTCATTCGAGGCGCCGATCCGGTTGAAACCGCGATGAAAGAAACCCGCGTGAATTGAAATAGCTCCGGCGAAAACGGCCCCCGGTCAAACCTCGCGACGGCCGGCTGCGCCGAACAGTCACTCAGCATTAACTATGTATTGCCTCCTCCGGAAGCAGGCCCTAAGTCGCAGCGCTCATCCGCGACTGCGATCGTGAACCCGCCGGGCCCGCGGCTTGCTCCGTGATCGTCACCAGGCGGCGCTGAAACCTTTCGTGTCTCAGACTGGTACAGAGTCCGACTAAGACGGGACGTTGCGGGTCAGATGTTTCACGATCGGCTTCCGGATACGTTTCAGGCGCTGCCGACCTCGGCGGAGCGCCGCCGCAATGTGTGGTCGGCCCTGCTGCCGCGCCGCGGCCGTGCGCTGGCACGCATCGCCCTGTCCATGACTCTCGCCGCCACCGACATCGCGGCGATCGTGGCGGTCACGCTGGGCCTCGAATGCGCCTACCAAGTCCTCGCGCAGGACGGCACGGTGTGGGCGGGTCTCGTCCGCGGCTCGCGGCTGTCGGCGCTGCTGGCGCTGGTGATCGTCGCCACGAACGTCCTGCGCGAGGAGTACAGCCTCGAGAACGTGATGGCGCAGAAGCCGGGCGTCCAGCGGGTGGCCTCGCTCTGGCTGATCGCCTGGGCCGCCGTGCTCGTCGTCAGCTTCATGACGAAGACGACCAACGATTACTCGCGGCTCGTCTCGCTCGGGATCTTCGCCGCCGGCCTGCCGGTGCTCATCGCGGCGCGGGCCGCGGTGCGCCGGCTCGTGCGCGAGCGGCTGAGCGCCGGATCGGCCACCGCCAGCCGGATCCACCTCGTGGGCTACGAGGAGGACATCGCGCGCTTCTACGCCGGCAAGGAGGTCGACCAGCTCGGCTCGCGGATCATCGGGACGAGCTACCTGCGGCGGGTCGATCCCGGCGCCGACGCGGCCACGCGCCACGACCAGTTGCAGGAGGATCTCGACCTCGCCGTCTCCGTCGTCCGCTTCCTGCGGCCGGACGACGTCTTCGTGCTGGTGCCCTGGGCCGACACCGCGGAGGTCGAGCGCTGCATCGACGCCTTCCTGCGGGTGCCCTCGGCCCTCCACCTGCGTCCCGGCGCGGTCCTCGACCGGTTCCCGGACCTGCAGGTCGCCCGGGTCGGCGGCGTCTCGGGGATCAACATCGGCCGCCGTCCGCTCAACGTCGGCGAGGTCATGCTGAAGCGCGCCCTCGACCTGACGGTGGCGACCATCGCCCTCGTGTCGCTGTCGCCGCTGCTCGCCGCGATCGCGGTGGCGATCAAGCTCGACAGCCCCGGCCCGGTCTTCTTCCGGCAGAAGCGCTACGGCTTCAACCAGCAGCCGTTCGGCGTCTTCAAGTTCCGGTCGATGCGGGCGGATCCTAACGCCGCCTTCCGGCAGGCGACCCGCAACGACAGCCGCATCACCCGGATCGGCGCGATCCTGCGCCGGACGAACCTCGACGAACTGCCCCAGCTGATCAACGTCCTGCGCGGAGAGATGTCGCTGGTCGGACCCCGTCCGCACGCGCTGGCGCACGATCGGAGCTTCGAGCGCCGGATCGCCCTCTACGCCCGCCGGCACAACGTGAAGCCCGGGATCACCGGCTGGGCCCAGGTCAACGGCTACCGCGGCGAGACGCAGACCGACCTCGCCATGGAGCGGCGCGTCGCCTGCGACCTGCACTACATCGACAACTGGTCGATCTGGTTCGACATCCAGATCATGATCCAGACGGTCGTTTCGCGCCGCGCCTACCAGAACGCCTTCTGACCGACACCCGGCGCCCGTCCGCCCTGGAAGTGGCGCCTCAGGGGGTCTGCTTCCGCTCCCGGCAGGCGCCGCAATCGCCCTCGACCTCCAGGATGCTGTGGGTCGGGGTGAAGCCGGCCCGCTCCAGCGTGCGCCCCAGGCTGCCCTCGACTTCCTCCGACGAGGCCTCGTCGACGCCGCCGCAGGTGCGGCAGATCAGGAAGATGACCCCCTCCCCGGGGGCGTGGCCGTGCGCGCAGGGGATGAAGGCGTTGCGGCTCGCGATCCGGTGGACCAGACCCTGCTCCATGAGGAAGTCGAGGGCGCGGTAGACAGAGACCGGGGCCACGCGCTTGCCCGGCGCGCTCAGCCGCTCGGCGATGTCGTAGGCGCCCTGAGCCTTGGCGGACTCGGCTACGGCCTCGAGCACCTCCCGGCGCAGGGGCGTGAACTGAAGACCGCGCTCGCGACACAGGGCCTCGGCCCGCGCGAGCATGTCACCGGTGCCGGCGTGGCACGCGTCGTGACCCTCGTGACGGTGCATGATCGCTCCAGACGTGATCCGCAGGTTGTCCCACGGGTTTGTTACAGTGTATCACCGCCGCCCAGCAGCGCACCAGTAGCCCCGCGCGGTGCCCGCGCCGGCGTGAGCGCGCGACGAGGACCCCGTGCCGACCATTCCCAGCCCGAGACACGCGGCGCGGCGATCGCTGTTCCAGAGCGGGATCGGCCTGCGGCTGGCGCTCGCCGCGCTGCTATCGGCGCTGGTCTGGCTGACCATCGCCTGGGCGCTGGCGACATGAGCGGCGCGCGCCCGGATCCGATCCGCCTCGTCGGTCTCACCCTCGGTTACGACCGGCATCCGGCGGTCCACCACCTCGACGGGTCCGTGCGGGCCGGCGACCTGCTCGCCCTCGTCGGCCCGAACGGGGCCGGCAAGTCGACGCTCCTCAAGGGCATGGCCGGGGAAATCCGCTGCCTGGACGGGCGCATCGAGCGCGCCGGCGCCCTCGCCTACATGCCGCAGGTCGACGAGATCGACCGGAGCTTCCCGCTCACCGTCATGGATCTCGCCGGCATGGGCCTCTGGCGGCGCGCGGGGGCGTGGCGCAGCCTCACCCGGCGGCGCCCGGCGATCGAGGCGGCGCTGGCCACGGTCGGCCTCGACGGCTTCGCGGCGCGGCCGATCGGTACCCTGTCGGGCGGACAGTTCCGGCGCGCCCTGTTCGCCCGTCTGATCCTGCAGGACTGTCCGGTCGTGCTCCTCGACGAGCCGTTCACCGGCATCGATGCGCGGACGGTGGACGATCTCCTGGCGCTGATTCGCACGTGGCACGGCGAGGGGCGGACCGTGGTCGCGGCTCTCCACGACCTCCAGCAGGTCCGGGCGCATTTCCCGACGACGCTGCTGCTCGCCCGGGAGCCCGTGGCCTGGGGTCCGACCGCGCGGGTCCTGACGGCCGAGAACCTCGCGCGCGCCCGCAACCTGTCCGAGGCCTGGGACGAGGGCGCGGCGATCTGCGCCGGGCCGCGATCCGTCGCGGCAGCGCACGACCACGGCGGCGCGGACCATCATCACCACGAGGACGCCGCGTGACCGATCCGCTCGGATCCCTGTTCGCGCCGTTCGTGGAGTTCGGCTTCATGCGCCGGGCCCTGGCGGGCTGCCTCGCCCTGTCGGTCTCGGCGCCGCCCATCGGCGTGTTCCTGACGCTGCGTCGCATGAGCCTGATGAGCGACGCGATGAGCCACGCGATCCTGCCCGGCGCCGCGGTCGGCTTCCTCGTCGCCGGCCTGTCGCTGCCGGCGATGACGCTGGGCGGCCTCGTCGCCGGCCTCGCGGTCGCCCTCCTGGCCGGCGCCGTCACCCGCGCGACGGTCGTCCGGGAGGACGCGAACCTCGCGGCCTTCTACCTCATCTCGCTCGCGGCCGGCGTGCTGCTGGTCTCCCTGCGCGGCTCGCAGATCGACCTCATGCATTTCCTATTCGGCTCGGTCCTGGCGCTCGATGACGCCGCGCTGTGGCTGCTCGGCGGCATCAGCACGCTGACCCTGCTGGCCCTGGCCCTGATCTACCGGCCGCTCGTGATGGAATGCGTCGATCCCCTGTTCCTGCGGAGCGTGAGCCGCAGCGGTGGCCCGGTCCACCTCGCCTTCCTGGCGCTGGTGGTGGTGAACCTCGTCGGCGGGTTCCAGGCCCTCGGCACGCTGCTGGCGGTGGGGCTGATGCTGCTGCCGGCGGTGGCGGCCCGGTTCTGGGCCCGCGACCTGGCCGGCCTGATCCCGGTCTCGATGCTGATCGCGGCCCTGGCGAGCGTGTCGGGGCTCAGCCTGTCGTACCGGTACGACGTGCCGAGCGGGCCGGCCATCGTGCTGGCGGCCGGTGCCCTCTACGTCGCCTCGATGATGGTCGGCCCCCGCGACGGCCTGCTCCGCCGCCTCGTCCGGCCGCGCCACCTCGAGGCCTGATCAGGGCTGGTCCTTGAGGGCCGCGAGCCCCTCACGGTAGGTCGGATAGGCGAGCGCGACGCCGAGTTCGTCGCGGATCAGCCGGTTCCGGACGCGCTTGTTCTCGCCGTAGAAGCTGCGCGCCATCGGCGACAGGTCGGCGGTCTCGAAATCGATCTCGGGCGGCAGCGGCAGGCCTGTGAGGGCCGCGGCGTGCTCGGTCACGGTCTGGGGCGCGGTCGGCTCGTCGTCGGTGACGTTGTAGATCGCCCCCGGCCGCGGCCGGTCGATGGAGGCGAGCAGCGTCGTGGCGATGTCGTCGACGTGGATGCGGTTGAAGACCTGCCCGGCCTTCACGATGCGCTGCGAGCGGCCCTCCCGCAGCTTCACGATCGGGTTGCGCCCGGGTCCGTAGATGCCCGAGAGCCGGAAGACCTGAACGGCCTTGCCGGTCGCGGCGCCGAGCGCCAGCCACGCCGCCTCGGCGTCGACGCGCACCTTGGACCGGGCGCTGCGCGGGGTCGCCGGCGCAGTCTCGTCGATCCAGGCGCCGCCCTGGTCGCCGTAGACGCCGATGGTGGACAGGTAGCCGATCCACCGGATCCGGCTCGCCGCGACGGCGTCGGCGTAGCGGGCCAGCACCGGGTCGCCGGCCTCGCCGGGGGGCGCCGAGACCAGGAGCACGTCCGTGTCGGCGAGGTCCGCCGCGATCCGGGGATCGTCGGCCTCCGGCCCGAAGGCGCGCATGGCGAAGCCCGTCTCCGCGGCGACGCGGTCGGCGGCCGCGGGGTCGGTCACCGTGGCGCGGACGGTCCCGAAACGCGGCCGCGCCCGCTCGGCGAAGTGGCGGCCCGTGAAGCCGAGCCCGAAGACGAAGAGGTTCATGCCGCGGATGTCTCGTCCGTCCGCGGTTCCGTCAAGCCGGTGGCGGCCCGCCACTCGTCCCGCACGTGGGCGTCGGTCTCGGAATCGCCGTGCTGCCGCCCGAGCGCGCGCACGGCCTCGGGCGCCAGCAGCCGGCCGCAGGCCCAGACCGCCATGCCGCGCACCAGCGGGGACGGGTCGCGCAGGCGCGCGACGGCCGCCTCCGCGAGCGACGGGTCATCGGAATTCCCGATCGCGATCATGACGTTGCGGAGGAAGCGGTCGCGCCCGGTGCGCTTCACCGGCGTGCCGGCGAAGAAGGTGCGGAACGCCGCGTCGTCGAGGCCCGCGAGATCCGAGAGCGCCGGGGCCGCCAGGTCCGCCCGCGCGGCGAGCCGGCTCTCCGCCGCGGTGCGGGCGAACTTGTTCCAGGGGCAGACGGCCAGGCAATCGTCGCAGCCGAACACCCGGTTGCCGATCGCCGCCCGGAACGCCGCCGAGATCGGCCCGGCATGCTCGATCGTCAGGTACGAGATGCAGCGGCGGGCATCGAGCCGGTAAGGCGCCGGGAACGCGTCGGTGGGGCAGACGTCCAGGCAGGCGCGGCACGAGCCGCAACGGTCGGGCTCCGGCGGGTCGGGCTCGAACTCCGCGCTCGTGTAGATCGCGCCGAGGAGCAGCCAGTTGCCGTGCCCGCGGGAGATCAGCACCGTGTGCTTGCCCTGCCAGCCGAGGCCGGCCGCCTCCGCCAGGGTCTTCTCCATGACGGGGGCGGTGTCGCAGAAGACCTTCACCCGCACGTCGCCCTTGGCCGACAGATACCCACCCAATTCTTTCAGGCGGCCCTTCAAAACCTCGTGATAATCCCGCCGCTGCGCGTAGGCGGCCACGGCACCGCGGTCGCGACGCGCCACGAGGTCGAGAGGATCGTGCTCCGGCCGGTAGCTCATCGCCAGGACCAGGATGCTGCGCAGACCGGGCCACAGCGCGATCGGGCTGGCGCGCTGGTCGGCCCGCTCCGCCATCCAGTCCATGGTGCCCTGCGCGCCCTCGGCGAGCCAGGCGGACAGGCGGCCGGGCAGGTCGGGCAGCCGGTCGGGTCGGGTCACGCGCAGGCCGCAGAACCCGAGCGTCCGCGCCCGGGTCTCGACGAGGCGGCGCAGGTCGGCGCCGTGGTAGGTCCGTCGGGCGTTCAGAAATCCAGATCCGCGTAGTGGGCGGCCGGTGCCATCCCGGCCACCCGGTCGGCGAGCAGGGCCCGGAACGAGGGCCGCGACTTGACGCGGGCGTACCAGTTCCGCGCCATCTCGTCCTCGTCCCAGGGCACGTCGCCCAGGTAGTCGACGCAGGAGAGATGGGCGGCCGCCGCGAGATCGGCATAGGTCAGGTTGTCGCCGGCGATCCAGCGCCGCCGCGCGATGAGGTAGCCGATGTATTTGAGGTGGTAGCGCACGTTGGACCGCGCCGCGCGGATCGCGTTCATGTCGGGCGGGCCGCCGCCCTCGTTGGCCGACATGAAGCGCTTCGAGATCTTCTCGTTGACGAGGTAGGCGGTCACCTCGGATTCGAACTTGACCAGGAACCAGTCGAGCAGGCGCCGCACCTCCACGCGCTCGACGGTGTCCTCCGGCAGCATGCGCCGCCCCGAGAGCCCCAGGCCGCGGGTCTCGTCGAGGTACTCGGCGATGACGCCGGCGCCGGGAACCACGAGGCCGTTCTGCTCCAGCAGCACGGGCGTGACGCCCGCCGGATTGATCAGCAGGAAGTCGTCGCGCCGTTCCCAGGGCCGTTCTTCGAACAGCGTCGGCTCCATGCCCATCTCGGCGAGCACGAGACGGATGAAACGGGAATTCGCGCAGAAGGGGAAATGGTAGAGGGTTGCCATCGAGGCCGTGCGGGACGTTCGGTCTGCCAGCGCGGCCGGTCCCGCGCTCGTCGTGGGTCCTGAAGCGCGGGTCTTCGGCGCAGAGGACTTCGGACCGAGCGTTATTGCTCGACCGTTGCCGAGCCCTTAACACGCGCGGCCCGGCCCGGTAACTGCCCGTCAACCCTGATCGGCGAAGCCTCGGGTACAACCATTTCGCGTGGCAGGCGGTGGCCCGACGGGGGCCTCCGCGCGCGCGGCACAGGGCGTCGCGATGGATCCGGCAAGCATCGGCAAGGCAGTGCTGCTCGCCCTGGTGGAGGGGGCGACCGAGTTCATCCCGGTCTCCTCCACCGGCCACCAGCTGCTGGTGGGGCACTTCATCGGCTTCCACTCGCCCAACAACACCTTCGAGGTGCTGATCCAGCTCGGCGCGATCCTGGCGATCCTGCTGGTGTATTTCCGCCGCCTCCTGGGGATCGCCACCGCGTTGCCGTCCGATCCGAAGGCGCGCCGCTTCGTCCTCGGCATCCTGGTGGCGTTCCTGCCGGCGGCGATCATCGGCGGCCTCTTCTCGAAGCTGATCAAGGCCTACCTGTTCAACCCGTGGATCGTCTGCGCGACCCTGGTGGCCGGCGGCCTCGTGCTCCTCGTCATCGACGACACCGACCTCGAGGTGAAGAAGATCGACGTCTACGACTTCTCGCTGCCGATGGACCTGAAGATCGGCATCTTCCAGTGCCTGGCGATGATCCCCGGCGTCTCGCGCTCGGGCGCCACGATCGTGGGCGCGATGCTGATGGGCGCCGACAAGCGCTCGGCCACCGAGTTCTCGTTCTACCTCGCGATGCCGACCATGGCGGGCGCCTTCGCCAAGGACCTGCTCGACAACTACAAATACCTCTCGAGCAACGATGTCGGGCTGATCGCGATCGGCTTCATCGTGTCGTTCGTCTCGGCGCTGTTCGTGGTGCGGTTTCTCCTCGACTACGTCTCCCGCCACGGTTTCTGGCTGTTCGCGTGGTGGCGGATCATCGTCGGCGCCCTCGGCTTCGCCGGCCTGATCATCCTCGGCTGACGCGGGGGGAGCGCGCCCCGTTCGGTCGGTCCGGGCTCGCCGGCAGCGGCTCGGACTCGCGATCCGGACCGACGGGTGCCCCTCACCGCACCTGCGCCGCATCACTCAAAAATCGGTGATCCGCGGCTTGAGCTTTCCTCAACCATCGGGCGATTGCCAGCGGCGGAGCGGCGTGCGAGGCAAACGCATGAAAGCGGTGCAGAAGACGCCGCGCCCTGGGACGTACCGATGGAAGACAGACCGCTCGCCGACCTCTTCGAGCCCGCAGACCGGGCGCGCTGGCTCGGCCTCGTCGAAGGCGTCCTGAAGGGCGCCGATTTCGAGAAGCGGCTGGTGTCGCGGACGGCCGACGGACTGCGGATCGAACCCCTCTACGGACCGGCCGAGCCGGCGGCGCAGCCGGTGCGCGAGCCGGGACCCTGGCGGATCGCCCAGCGGGTCGACCATCCCGACCTCGAAACCGCGAACACGCAGGCGCTCACCGACCTCGAGGGCGGGGCCGATGCCCTCGTGCTCGCCTTCGCGGGTGCGCCGGGCGCCCGCGCCTACGGTCTCACCGCGGCGAGCGTCGAGGAGCTCGACGCCGCCCTGAAGGGCGTGATGCTGCCGCTGATCGCCCTGCGGATCGATGCCGGCGGCCGCGGCCTGGAGGTGGCCCGGCTGGTCAAGGCGCTGGCGGAGCGCCGCGGCGAGGATCTCTCGACCTATGACGTCGATCTGGGGCTCGATCCCGTCGGCGTCCTGGCGGCCACCGGCAGCCTCGGAGCCGTCTGGACCGACATCGCGCCCCGCCTCGCCGAGGCCGTGGCCGAGCTGGAGGCGGCGGGTTTCCGCGGCCGGGCCTTCCTGGCCGACGGCCGGCCCTACCACGAGGCCGGCGCCGGCGAGGCGGCGGAACTCGGCGCGGTGCTCGCCACCGCCGTCGCCTACCTGCGCGCCCTGGAAGCGGCCGGTCACGATCTCGCGAGCGCGCGCGACCGCGTCGCCGTGCTGCTCGCGGCCGATGCCGACGAGTTCGTCACCGTCGCGAAGTTCCGCGCGATGCGGCGCCTCTGGGCGCGCGTCGAGCAGGCCTGCGGCCTCGACCCGAAGCCGCTGCGCCTCCACGCCGAGACCGCGTGGCGGATGATGACCAAGCGCGACCCGTTCGTGAACATCCTCCGGACCGGCATGGCGGCGGCCTCGGCCGGCATGGGCGGCGCCGACAGCGTCGCGGTCCTGCCGTACACGCAGGCCCTCGGCCTGCCCGACGCCTTCGCCCGGCGCGTGGCGCGCAACAGCCTAATCGTGCTCATCGAGGAATCGCACCTCGCGCGGGTCAGCGATCCCGCGGCCGGCGCCGGCGGTTTCGAGACCCTGACGGCCGAGCTCGCCGAGGCGGGCTGGGCGGCGTTCCAGGCGATCGAGGCCGAGGGCGGGATCGTCGCCTCGCTCAGCGTCGGCAAGCTCCAGCGGCGGATCGAGCTGACCCGCGAGGCCCGCGCCAAGGCGGTGGCGACCCGCCGCCAACCGCTCACGGGTGCGAGCGAGTTTCCGAACCTCCCCGAGAAGCCGGTCACGGTTCTCGACGTGCCGCCCGTGGCGGCGGTGCGCGGATCCAACTTCGGCGCGGGCTCGGCGGTCGCCTGCGACGCGCTGCCGTCCCAGCGCCTCGCGGAGCCCTACGAGGCCCTGCGGGACGCCTCGGACGCCTTCCTCGCCAAGACCGGTCGAAGGCCGGTCGTGTTCCTGGCCAATCTCGGCCCGGTGGCGGCCTTCAACGCCCGGGCGACCTTCGCGGCCAACGCCTTCGCGGCCGGCGGGCTCGAGGCTCTGTCGAACGAGGGCTTCCCCGATGCCGAGGCGGCGGCGGCGGCGTTCCGGGAGTCCGGCGCGAGCCTCGCCTGCATCTGCTCCACCGACGGGATCTACGCCGAGCGCGCGGTCGCGACCGCGGAGGCGCTGACCGGGGCCGGCGCCGGACCGGTCTACCTCGCCGGGAAGCCGACGGACCTGGCCGAGCCGCTGAAGCAGGCGGGCGTGGCCGCCTTCCTGCATGTCGGTTGCGACCTCCTCGCTCTCCTCAACGCGGCACTCCGTGCGGCCATGCGGACGCCCGCGCCGCAGGCGCCGCGCTGACGGGGCGCCGGTCTCCCCGAAGCCCACGGCACTCCGGATCCGCATGACGCCCCGCATCGCCGTCGCCCTGCTCCTCGCCGGCACGCTGCCCGCCGCGTCCGCCCCCCGCGCCGCCCTGCCCGATCGGTTCGACGGCACCTGGAGCGTCGAGATCATCACCGAGACGGGGAACTGCGACCGTGCCTACCGCTACCCGGTGCGGATCGAGCGCGGGCGGGCGCGCTTCATCGGGACTGCCTTCGTGGTCGAGGGTTGCGTCGCGCGGAACGGGGCGATCCGCGGCTCGATCTCCAACGGCGCCGCCACCGCCGACGTGCGGGGACGCCTGGGCTCGGACGGCTTCGGTGCCGGAACCTGGGTCTCGACCGGGGCCCTCGCCTGCCAGGGACACTGGAACGCGGAGCGGCGCGGCTGAGCGCGGCTGTGGCCGTCGCGATACAGCCCGGATCTTGCCCGGAATCGGGCACCCGGACCGAACCGCCAGCCCCGATCCCGACGCAATCATGAGCGAGAGCTGAACACGGTTCGGACACCCGACGAGGCCGCCCGTATGAAGACTTCGATCCTCGCCACCTTCGCCGTCCTCGCGCTCGTCTCGGCCGCCGAGGCGCGGCCTCACCGGCACCCGGCCGCCCCGAAGGTGAACGCGGCGGAGGCCGAGAAGGTGTTGGCGCCGCTGCGGCAGGCCGCCACCGCGTGCTTCGCCGAGACGGTGCTGTCGAACCCGAAGGCGACGGCAGAGGCGCGCGCCGGCCGCTGGTACGAGGCCGTCGGCATCACGGGCTTCCTGTGCCGCCCGGAGGTCGCCGCGATGATCCGGACCCACGACAACCTCTACGGCGCGAAGACCGGTGAGCGCTACTTCAAGGGCGCGTACGTCAAGCATCTGGACCAGCAGCTCGCCGAGCGCCTTCAGCCGATGTTCGCCCGCAAGGCCGTCGCCAGCGCCGAGCCGCCACTCGAGAAGGCCTCGGCGGAGGAGCCGGCCGAGAACAACTGAGCGGGAACCGTCCGGGGTCGCCGCGCCTTCCCCGACCCGGAGGCGGCGATGCCCTACGAGCTCCATTACTGGCCGATGATCCAGGGGCGCGGCGAGTTCGTCCGCCTCGCCCTCGAGGAGGCCGGCGCCGACTACGTCGACGTGGCCCGCCAGGACGACGATTCCGGCGGCATCGGACCGATGCTCGACCGACTGTCCGACCCCTCCGATCCGCGACCGCCCCTGGCACCGCCCTTCCTGCGCGACGGCGACGTCGTCGTCGGGCAGAGCGCCGCGATCCTACTCTATCTCGGACCGCGCCTCGGGCTCGTGGGCCCGTCGGAGCGCGACCGGATCTGGACCCACCAGCTCCAGCTCACCGTCGCCGACGCGGTCGACGAGGCGCACGACACCCACCATCCCGTCGGCGTCGGCCTGTACTACGCGGATCAGAAGGCCGAGGCGCTGCGCCGGGCGGCCGAATTCCGGGGCGAGCGCATCCCGAAATATCTCGGCTACTTCGAGCGGGTGCTGGCGGCCAACGGCGGCCGCCGCCTCGTCGGCGCGGATCTCTGCTACGCCGACCTGTCGCTGTTCCAGCTCGTCGACGGCCTGCTCTACGCCTTCCCCAAGGCGACCGCCGCGGCCCTCCGGAGGACCCCGCAGGTGGCGCGGCTCCACGAGACCGTGGCGCGGCGCCCGCGGCTCGCCGCCTACCTTGCCAGCGCGCGCCGGATCCCGTTCAACGAGGACGGCATCTTCCGCCACTACCCGGAGCTGGATCCCTGAGACGCGAGCCGGGGCTCACCGACGCGGGCCGGCGATCAGGATCGCCGCGAGCACCAACGCGACGAGCCCGAGCACCAGCGACAGCAGGCGCCAGAACAGCAGCGGGTCGCGCTCCAGGAGCGACGCCCGCCGGCCATCCGTGAAGGCCGGGTTGGGGTGGCGCAGGTCGTGGACGAAGGCCGACACGGTCGCGTAACGCCGCTGCGGATCGGGATGGACGGCCCTGCGCAGCGCTCCGTCGACCCAGACCGGCAGCAGCGGGCGCACGGTCAGCGCCGACGCGTAGCGCAGCCGCCGCTGCGCCGCGCGCGTCCGGGCCCGGGGCACCGCGTCGCCGTAGGGCAGCCGCCCCGTGAGCATCTGGTAGGTCATCACGCCGACCGCGAAGACGTCCGACTGGGCGGTCCCCGGGGCGCCGAGGAAGCACTCCGGCGCCGTGTACTGCACCGTGCCCAGGATCTCCGCCGGGTCGATCCGCGGGTCGCCCTCGACGACGCCGGCGACCTGGGTCGCGCCGAAATCGATGATCTGGACGGTGCCGGCCGCGTCGATCAGGACGTTGTCGGGCCGCAGGTCCTGGTGGACCATCTCCCGCCGATGGAAGGCCTGCACGCCCCGGGCGAGCTGCTCGACGAGCCCCCGCACCGCCTCCAGCTCGGGCGCCGCGTGGTCGCGCATCCACTGGGTCAGGGTCTGGCCCTCGACGTAGCGCATCACCGTGTAGAGTTGGCTGCGGCGGCCGGCCTGGGGATGGGCCTTCAGCACGTGCGGATTGTCGATCCGCCGCGCGATCCACTCCTCCATGACGAAACGCTTCCGCTGGGCGGGATCGTCCCGCAGGTCCAGGGACAGCACCTTCAGGGCGACCTGGGCGCCGGTCTCCGCCTCGACCGCCAGGTAGACGCGGCTCCGGGGACCGGAGTGGAGGATCCGCAGCAGGCGGAAGCCGTCGAGCTCCGCAGGCGGGTCGAGGAGCGGCGCCGGGTCCAGCCCCTCGGCCTCGCCGAGGAGGTCGGCCGGCTCGCCCTCCGGCACGGTCTCGACCCGCACGATCTGGATCGTCAGGTTGTCCGGGCTGCCGGCCGCCAGGGCCATCTCGACGATCGCCCGCGCGGCCGCGTCCAGGGTCTCGGCCGCAGCGATCTCCGCGACCATGTCGCGGGGCCGGACATGCTCGTGGATGCCGTCCGTCGTCAGCACGAAGGTGTCGCCGGCCTCGACGCCCACGGCGTGGTAGTCGATCTCGACGCGGCCCTGCGCTCCGAGGGCGCGGCCGAGATACGATTCCGCCGCGGAGACGACGACCCGGTGGTCCTCGGTGAGTTGCTCGAGCGACCGGCCGGACACCCGCCAGATCCGGGCATCGCCCACGTGGAAGAGGTGGGCCACGCGGGATTTCAGCACGAGGGCGTCGAAGGTCGTGACGTGGCCCCGGTCGGCATCGTTCGGATCGGCGCCGCGCCGCGTCTCGGCGTAGAGCCAGGAATTCGTGGCCGCGATCACACGCTGCGCCGAGGTCTTCACCGACCATGTGTCCGGCGTGGCGTAGTAGTCGCTGAGGAAGCTCTTGACCGCGGTCTCGCTCGCCGCCGCGCCCGCCGCGCTGCTGCTGATCCCGTCGGCGAGGGCGACCGCGATCCCCTTCAGGCCCAGCGCCGGCTGGACGGGAACCAGCGCGCCGTTGAAATCCTGGTTGGCGGCCTTGCGGCCGGCGCTGCTGTGCTGGCCGATCGTGACCGTCAGGTCGGCCGGGCCGCGCGGTCCGGCGCTCAAGCGGCGGCCGCCGCGCTGTCGCCCCGGCCGCGGTACGACAGCGCCTCGGCGAGGTGGAGCCGGCGGACCTGCGCCTCGCCGTCGAGGTCGGCCAGGGTCCTGGCGACGCGCAGCGTCCGGTGGAAGCCGCGGGCGGAGAGGCGCATGCTCTCGGCCGCCTGGCGGATCAGCGCCGTCCCGTCGGCGTCGGGGCTCGCGACGTCCGAGATCAGCGTCGCGGGACAGGTCGCGTTGGTGGTGGATTCCGGCAGGCCGCGCGCGGCGTAGCGCGAGCCCTGGAGCGCGCGGGCCGCCGACACCCGGGCGGCCGCCTCGCGGGAGCCCTCGGCCGGCGCGGGCAGGATCAGGTCGGCGGCCGTCACCGCCGCCACCTCGACGCGCAGGTCGATGCGGTCGAGCATCGGGCCGGAGATCCGCGCCTGATACTGCGCCATGCAGCGCGCGTTCGGCCCGCGCCGGCAGGCGTAGCCCGGTTCGAGACCCTGGCCGCAGCGGCACGGGTTCATCGCCGCGACCAGCTGGAACCGCGCCGGGTAGGTGATTCGGTGGTTGGCCCGGGCAATCATCACCGCCCCGGATTCCATCGGCTGGCGCAGGCTGTCGAGCACCTGCGGGGAGAATTCGGGGAGCTCGTCCAGGAACAGCACGCCGCCATGGGCCAGGGAGACCTCACCGGGCCGCGCCCCGAGGCCGCCCCCCACCAGGGCCGCCATCGAGGCGGAATGGTGCGGCTGCCGGAACGGCCGGCGGTTCGAGAGCGCCCCGTCCTTCAGCGCGCCCGCCACCGACTGGATCATGGAGATGTCGAGCAGCTCGCGCGGGGTGAGCGGCGGCAGGATCGAGGGAAGACGCGCCGCCAGCATCGACTTGCCCGAGCCTGGCGGCCCGTTCATCAGCAGGTTGTGGCCCCCGGCGGCCGCGATCTCCAGGGCGCGCTTGGCGCCCTCCTGCCCCTTGATGTCGGCGAGGTCCGGCAGCGGCCCGGCCGGCGCGGCGACGGCGGGCTCCGGCCGCGCCATCACCTGGCTGCCCTTGAAGTGGTTGGCGAGCTGGATCAGCGAGCGCGGCGCGAGCACGTCGAGGTCGCCCCCGGCCCAGGCCGCCTCCGGCCCGGTGGGCGCCGGGCAGATGAGCCCGAGTCCCCGATCGGCCGCCGCCATCGCGGCCGGCAGCACGCCGCTCACCGCCGTGATGCTGCCGTCGAGGGCGAGCTCGCCCAGGACGCAGTAGCCGGCGAGCGCGTCCGCCGGGATCGCGCCGATGGCCGCCATGACGCCCAGCGCGATCGGCAGGTCGAAATGCGAGCCTTCCTTGGGAAGATCCGCCGGGGCGAGGTTCACCGTGATGCGCTTGGCCGGCAGCGCCAGCCCCGAGGCGATCAGCGATCCGCGGACCCGCTCGCGCGATTCCGCCACCGCCTTGTCGGGCAGACCGACGACGGTGAACACCACCGAGCCCGGCACGATCTGGACCTGCACGTCCACCGCCCGCGCCTCGATGCCCTCGAAGGCCACGGTGGCGACGCGGGTGACCATTCGTGCAGTGTCCTCGCCGCCGCGTTCCGGTACGGCCAAGATGTGCGGCAGATTCGGGGGCGGCTCAAGGGGATCGTCGCCATGGAACTCCGCCGCGGCACGCCTGTTCACAGCCGGAAACAATTGCCGGATCGGAGACAGCCATGCGCCTGACCACGTCCCTTCTCGCCCTGACCTTGATCGCGGGCACCGGCCTCGCCGCCCGCGCCGACGAGAAGCTTCCGCCCGATCAGCAGGCTAAGGTCGAGGCCATGCTCAAGCAGGAGGGCTTCACCAAGTGGAAGGAGATCGAGCTCGACGACGGCATGATCGAGGTCGACGACGCGATCGACGCGAGCGGCAAGCAGTTCGACCTGAAGCTCGATCCGAAGACCCTGGCCATCGTGAAGCGCAAGGCCGAGTGAGGCAGCGCTTCGGCTGCGCTTCGACTCGGCTTCAGCAGCGCTTGCGTTCGGGCCGAGGCCCGGCCATATAGCCGGCGGGGGGTTGGCGAGGGACGTTTCACTCGCCAACCGGGTCAGGTCCGGAAGGAAGCAGCCCTAACGAGACCGAGCGGGTCTTCGTCCAGCCTCCCACCTCATTCCACGGCGCGCGGCAGCCGGACCCAGACACGGCATGGACGCTACGACCGGCACGCCTGACGACGAGCCGGGCCTGCCCGGGTTTCCAGCGCCCCCCGCCGCGGCGACGCCCTACCGGGTGCTCGCGCGCAAGTACCGCCCCACCAATTTCGGCGACCTGATCGGCCAGGACGCGATGGTGCGGACCCTCGCCAACGGGTTCGCGGCCAACCGCATCCCGCAGGCCTGGATGCTCACCGGCGTCCGTGGAGTCGGCAAGACCACGACGGCCCGCATCCTGGCGCGCGGCCTCAATTACGCCCGCGCCGGACAGCCCGACACCGGCCCGACCGTGTCGATGCCGGAACTCGGCCTCCACTGCGCGGCGATCATGGAATCCCGGCACATGGACGTGCTGGAGATGGACGCCGCCTCGCATACCGGCATCGACGACGTCCGGGCGATCATCGACGGCATCCGCTACGGGCCGGTCTCTGCGCGCTACAAGGTCTACATCGTGGACGAGGTCCACATGCTCTCCGAGAAGGCGTTCAACGCCTTCCTGAAGACGCTGGAGGAGCCGCCGCCGCACGCGAAATTCGTGTTCGCCACCACGGAGATCCGCAAGGTCCCGGTGACGATCCTGTCCCGCTGCCAGCGATTCGACCTGCGCCGGGTCGAGGCGCCGACCCTGCACGCGCATCTCGCGAAGGTCTGCGCGGCCGAGGGCGTATCGGTCGAGGACGAGGCTCTGGGCGCCATCGTGCGCGCCGCGGAAGGGTCGGTGCGCGACGCGCTCTCGCTGCTCGACCAGGCGATCGCCCACGGCGCCGGCACGATCACGGCGCAGAGCGTGCGCGACATGCTGGGCCTCGCCGACCGCGCCCGGATCCTCGACCTGTTCGAGGCGGTGATGCGCGGCGCGGTGCCGGCCGCCTTCGCGGAGCTGCGGGCGCAGTACGATTCCGGCGCGGACCCGTCGGTCGTGCTCTCGGATCTCGCGGCCTTCACGCACCTCGTCACCCGGCTCAAGGTGGTGCCGGAAGCCGCCGCCGACCCGACGCTCAGCGAGACCGAGCGCGTCCGCGGTGCCGCGTTCGCCGAGAAGCTCTCAATCCGCGCCCTGTCGCGGGCGTGGCAGATCCTGCTGAAGGCGATTCCCGAGGTCCAGGCGGCGCCCCGGCCCCTCGCGGCCGCCGAGATGGCGATCGTGCGCCTCGCCTACGCGGCCGACCTGCCCACACCCGACGAGGCCCTGCGCCAGCTCCGGGCCGAGGCCGCCGCCGCGCCCGCGGACGAGGCCCCGGTCGCGTCGGTCCGGCCGCCCCTCCCGCCGATTCCCGACCTGCGCGGCGGCGGTTCCGCGGCGCTCGCCGCGGCACCCCGCACGGTCGCTCCGGAGCCCGCCCCGGTCGCGGCGCCCCTGGCCGCGCCCGTCGCGGTGAACGCGCCGGCGAGCGTCCCAATCAGCGCGCCCGCAAGTGCGCCCGTCGGTGCGGCGGCGCCGAGGCCGGCGCCCGCGGCACCGCCGACGCCGCGTCTCGGTCGGTTCGAGGACCTGATCGCGCTGGCCGACGCCAACCGGGACATCCTGCTGCGGACCGCGCTGGAGCGCGACGTCCACCTGGTGCGCTTCGAGGAGGGCCGGATCGAGTTCCGCCTCGCCTCCGGCGGCCGGTCGAGCCTCGCCAACGACATCGCCGCCGCCATCGAGCGCTGGACCGGGCGGCGCTGGGTGGTGGCCCTGTCGAAGGACGAGGGCGCCCCGACCCTCGACGCGGCCGCCCGTGCCGCGACCGAGACACGCCGGGAGAACGCCGCCGCCGACCCATTCGTGCGCGAGGTTCTGACGCGCTTCCCCGGGGCCGAGATCGTCGACGTGCGCGAGACAATCTCCGAGGCCCTCCCCTCCGCCGAGCAGGAGATCCTCGGGGAAGGTGACGCCGCGCGGGTCGGCGAGGTCGAGGACGACGACGCCTGACGCATGGTGGCGCCCGGGCCGCGCCATACCCAGATCAGACGAGGAAACGGAAAGAGAGCCGCATGCGCGACCTGATGGGCATCATGAAGCAGGCTCAGGCCATGCAGGAGAAGATGGCCAACCTGCAGTCCGAGATGGACGAGATCGAGGTGACCGGCGCCTCCGGCGGCGGCTCCGTCCGGGTCACCATGAGCGCCAAGGGTCAGATGAAGGGGGTCAGCATCGACCCCTCGCTGATGGTCGCGGACGAGCGCGAGATCCTTGAGGACCTGATCGTCGCGGCCTGCAACGACGCCCGCGGGAAGGCCGAGGCGACCATGCAGGAGCGCATGGCCGAGCTGACCAAGGGCCTGCCCCTACCCCCGGGCATGAAGCTGCCGTTCTAGGAACAAGTCTGGACGAGACGTCCGAACCGTCTTCGCGAGCGGAGCGAGGCAACCCAGGGCAGCGCCACGTCAGCAAGCGGAGCGTGACTGGGTTGGTTCGCTCCGCTAGCAGAGATGAACGGGGCGGGCGGCCCCGCGGGCCGCCCGCTCTCGGTTTACGCCGCGATCGCCTGCGCGGTCGGCCCGGCGGCGCGCACGTCGGCGTCGACATGGGCCTCGAACCGCTTGAAGTTGTCGTCGAACATCTTCACGAGCCGCGCCGCCGTCTCCACGAAGGCGCCCTTGTTGGCCCAGGTCTTCACCGGGGTCAGGATGTGCGGCTCGACGCCCGGAACCGAGACCGGCACCGCGAAGCCGAAATACGGGTCGCGGCGGAACTCGGCCTGCGCCAGCGAGCCGTCGAGGGCGGCGCTCAGCAGGCGGCGCGTCACGCGGATCGGCATCCGCCGGCCGGTGCCGACGCCGCCGCCGGTCCAGCCCGTGTTGACCAGCCAGCAATCGACGCTGTGCTTGGCGATGAGGTCGCGCAGCAGGTTGCCGTAGGTGCTCGGGTGCCGCGGCATGAACGGCGCGCCGAAGCAGGTCGAGAAGGTCGCCTCGGGCCCGGTCAGGCCGCGCTCGGTGCCGGCCACCTTGGCGGTGTAGCCCGAGAGGAAGTGGTACATCGCCTCGGCGCCGGTGAGCTTGGCGATCGGCGGCATCACCCCGAAGGCGTCGCAGGTCAGCATGACGATGTTCTTCGGATGCCCGGCCCGGCCGGAGGCGCTGGCGTTGGCGATGAAGTCCAGCGGGTAGGCGCAGCGGGTGTTCTCGGTGAGAGACGCGTCGTCGAAATCCGGTGCGCGGGTGACCGGATCGATGATCACGTTCTCCATCACCGTGCCGAAGCGCTCGGTGGTGGCGTAGATCTCCGGCTCGGCGTTGCGCGAGAGGCGGATGGTCTTGGCGTAGCAGCCGCCCTCGAAGTTGAAGATGCCCTCGTTCGACCAGCCGTGCTCGTCGTCGCCCAGCAGCTGGCGCGAGGAATCGTTCGACAGGGTGGTCTTGCCGGTTCCCGAGAGGCCGAAGAAGATCGCGGAACCGCCCTCGGCGTCGAGCGCCGCGTTAGCCGAGCAGTGCATCGGCATCACGCCCTGGCCGGGCAGGATGTAGTTCAGGTAGGTGAAGACCGACTTCTTCATCTCGCCCGCGTAGGCGGAGCCGCCGATCAGCACGAGCTTCTTCGAGAAGTCGATGGCGATCACGGTCTTCGACCGGCAGCCGTGTCGGGCGGGATCCGCCTGGAAGCTCGGCAGGTCGATGATCGTCATGTCCGGCACGTAGGACCCGATCTCGGAGCGGTCCGGGCGGATCAGCAGGTTGCGGATGAACAGCGAGTGCCACGCGAACTCGGTGAAGACCCGGGCCTTGACCCGGTAGGCCGGATCGGCGCCGCCGTAGAGGTCCTGGGCGAACAGCTCCTTGCCCTCGGCGTGCTTCAGGAAGTCCTGCCGCAGGGTCTCGAACTGCTCGGGCGTGATGGCGCCGTTGTTGTCCCACCAGACCTCGTTCTCGGTGCCGGCGTCGCGCACCACGAACTTGTCCTTGGGCGAGCGGCCGGTATGGCTGCCGGTGGTGGCGACGAGGGCGCCGCCGCGGGCGAGCTGCGCCTCCTTGCGGGACAGGGCCTCCTCGTAGAGGCGCGGGGCCTCGAAATTCCAGTGGACGGCCTTGAGGTCGCGGAAGCCCGCCGCCTCGGCGCCGTGGGCCGCGTTGTGATCACCGATGTTGGTCATGATCGTATCTCCCGGGCCCCTGTTCGACCGTCGACGCGACTGAACCGGGCGGCACCGCCGTCCGGGTTTGCCCGGGAGACGTCCGTGCGGTCGTACAGGACCGCCGCACGCAGGTTCTCCGTTCCCGGCCGCTCGCCATCCCACGCTCGCGTAGGCGGCGAAGCTTCGCTGTCATAATGGGCTCCGCCGCGAGCCCGCAACGTGTACAAACAGGTTAGACCACAGTCGTGGACTCAGGAACCCAGGTCTGTAAGCAGTTCCGTTCGTCGTGCAGCATAATGCCACCGGCGAAGCGGCGTCGGAATACCCATATACCACATACGATGGACCGCATCGGCCCGCGGACCCTTGCGCGGCGCCCGGCGCCGTCTATGCCCGTCCCGATCCGCAGCCCCTTCCTCGCCCCAGAGGCACGATGCCCCAAGCCGTCGCCGGCCCCGAGATCGAGCGCCTGATCCAGCTCCTCGCCCGCATGCCGGGCCTCGGACCGCGCTCGGCGCGGCGGGCCGCCCTCCAGCTCATCAAGAAGCGCGACACGCTGCTCGGCCCCCTCGCCGACGCGATGCGGGTGGCGGCCGACCGCATCATCGTCTGCACCAGCTGCGGAAACGTCGACACCTCAGACCCGTGCACGATCTGCCGGGACGCCGAGCGCGATCCGACGACGCTCGTGGTCGTGGAGGACGTGTCCGACCTCTGGGCGCTGGAGCGGTCCGGGGCCGTGAAGGCGCGCTACCACGTGCTCGGCGGCGTCCTCTCGGCGCTGGACGGCGTCCGTCCGGAGCACCTGAACCTCGCGAGCCTCGTGGAGCGCGTGGCCCGGCCCGAGGTGACCGAGGTCATCCTGGCGCTCAACGCCACCGTCGACGGCCAGACCACCGCCCACTACGTCACGGAGTCGATCCGGCACTGCGACGTGAAGGTCACGCGCCTCGCCCACGGCGTGCCGGTCGGCGGCGAGCTCGACTACCTCGACGAGGGCACGCTCTCGGCGGCGATCCGCAGCCGGACGGTGTTCTGAGGGTCGGCGACAGGTCGCGAACCGGTATTTGACCGGTCCTCGGCCGCATCCTATTCGACGGTGAGCCCGGACCCGTCCCGGCGCCTTCCCTGCCGGTTCCCGCCATGACCATCCGCCCGCTCGTCATCCTTCCCGATCCCGTCCTGCGCCTGGGCTCCGAACCGGTCGGGCCGATCACCGCCGAGATCCGGACCCTCGTCGCCGACATGTTCGAGACGATGTACGACGCTCCTGGCGTCGGGCTGGCGGCGATCCAGATTGGCGTGGCGAAGCGCGTCGTGACGATCGACACGTCGAAGGAGGAAGGCGTCCGCGACGCGCGGGTCTTCATCGATCCCGAGATCGTCTGGTCGTCCGAGGAGAAGCGGGTCTACGACGAGGGCTGCCTGTCGATCCCGGACTACTACGCCGAGGTCGAGCGCCCGGACCGGGTGCGCGTGAAGTTCCGAGACCTCGACGGCAAGGAGCAGGAGATCGAGGCCGACGGCCTGCTCTCTACCTGCATCCAGCACGAGATCGATCATCTCAACGGCGTGCTGTTCATCGATCACCTGTCGAAGCTGAAGCGCGACCGGGTGATCAAGAAGTTCACCAAGGCGGCCAAGCGCGACGCGGCCTGAGCCGGCCATGCGCGTCGTCTTCATGGGCACGCCGGACTTCGCGGTGCCGACGCTCGCGCGGCTCGCGCAGGACGGGCACGACATCGCGGCGGTCTACACCCGCGCGCCCGCCAGGGCCGGCCGCGGCATGAGCCTGCGCCCCTCCCCGGTCCACGCGCTCGCCGACACGCTCGGCGCGCCGGTCCTGACGCCCGCGACGCTCCGCACGCCCGAAGCCGCCGAGACCTTCGCGGCGCACCGGGCGGACGTCGCGGTGGTCGTGGCCTACGGGATGCTGCTGCCGCAGGCGATCCTCGACGCGCCGCGGCACGGCTGCCTCAACCTGCACGGATCCCTGCTGCCGCGCTGGCGCGGCGCGGCGCCGATCCAGCGCGCCGTGATGGCGGGTGATGCCGAGAGCGGCGTCGGCGTGATGCGGATGGAAGCCGGCCTCGACACCGGCCCGGTCGCCCTCGAGGCGCGTCTGCCGATCACCCCGGGCATGACGGCGGGGGCCCTGCACGACGCGCTCATGCCCCTCGGCGCCGACCTGATGGCGCGGGCCCTCGCGGCGCTCGACGCGGGCACGCTGACCTTCGCGCCGCAGCCGGAGGACGGAATCGTCTACGCCCACAAGATCACCAACGACGAGGCGCGGATCGACTGGTCCCGCCCGGCGGCCGAGGTCGCCAACCGGATCAACGGGCTGTCGCCGTTCCCCGGTGCCTTCTTCGAGGTCGATCTCGGCAAGGGCTCCGAGCGCGTGAAGGTGCTCCGCGCCGCCCCGGCGGAGGGCTCGGGCGCGCCGGGCACGCTGCGCGATTCCGAAGGCACCGTCGCCTGCGGGGACGGCGCCGTCCGGCTCCTGGAGCTGCGCCGCGCCGGGAAGGGCGGCAGCGCCAGCGGGGCCGAGTTCGTCCGCGGCGCCCGCCTGACGCCCGGCGCCCGCCTCGGCTGATGCGCGTCGCCCGTTCACGGCATTCGGCGCGCGGCCCGACCCGTCATCGCGAGCGCAGAGAAGCGACCCAGGGCAGCGCACCCTGGCGAGGCTCGGCGCGACGCCGGATCGCTTCGGCACGCTCGCAGAGACGATCGCGCGCGCAGCTTTCCGAAGCTCTGTGCCGTATCTCGAGATCGAACATCGGAGCGCTATCGAGAGACCTTGAGGGGGCCGGCTGATGCCCCGCTACAAGCTCGTCATCGAGTACGAAGGCGGTCCGTTCTGCGGCTGGCAGCGGCAGGCGGACGATCCCACGGTCCAGGGCGCGATCGAGGCGGCGGTCACGCGCTTCTCCGGCGAGGAGGCCCGGCTCACCTGCGCGGGCCGGACCGATGCCGGCGTGCACGCGATCCATCAGGTCGCCCATCTCGACCTCGCCAAGGACTGGCGGACCGACACGGTGCGGGACGCCCTGAACGCCCATCTGCGGCCGCAGCCGGTGGCGATCCTGTCCGCCGAGACCGTGCCGGAGAGCTTCGACGCCCGCCACTCGGCGATCCGCCGGCACTACCGCTACCGCATCCTCAACCGGCGCAGCCCCGCGGCGCTGACGCGTGCCCATGTCTGGCACGTGCCGTGGCCCCTCGACGCGGAGCTGATGCACGAAGCCGCCCAGCGCCTCGTCGGCCGCCACGACTTCTCCGCCTTCCGGGCCGCCGAGTGCCAGGCGAACAGCCCGATCCGCACGCTGGAGCAGCTCGACGTCGCCCGCGCGCCGATGGCGCTCCACGACGAGATCGTCGTGGCGACTTCGGCGCGCTCCTTCCTGCACCATCAGGTCCGGGCGATGGTGGGCACGCTGATGCTCGCCGGTTGCCGCCGCCTCTCGGCGGACGACGTGGCCGAGATCCTCGCCTCGAGCGACAAGCGCCGCTGCGGCCCGCTGGCCCCGGCCGCGGGGCTGACCTTCGTGGGCGTCGACTACGAACCGGGGAAGTAGGCGTCGAGCACGCGCCCGTAGATCGCCGTCAGCCGCTCCAGGTCGGCGACCGCCACGCACTCGTCGACCTGGTGCATGGTCTCGCCGACGAGGCCGAACTCGATCACCGGGCAGGCATCCTTGATGAAGCGGGCATCCGACGTGCCGCCCGTCGTGGAGAGCGTCGGGGTAAGGCCGGTCTCGGCCCGGATCGCCTCCGCGACCAGCGTCACGAAGGCGTCCGGCCGCGTTAGGAAGGCCGGCGCGTTCGAGGGCTGCAGATCCAGGCTGAAGCGCACCGCGTTCCCGGCCGCCTGTTCCAGGCGCCGGCGGATCTCTTCGCCCAGGCTCTCGGCCGTCCAGTCGTCGTTGAAGCGGATATTGAAGGTCGCCCGGGCGGTCGCCGGGATCACGTTGGTGGCCGGGTTGCCGACGTCGATCGTGGTGAATTCGAGGTTCGAGGCGTCGAAATGCGCCGTCCCGCGATCCAGCGGCTCGGCGACGAGCGCCGAGGCGAGGCGCAGCAGGCCCGGGATCGGGTTCTCGGCCTTGTGCGGGTAGGCGACGTGGCCCTGCCGGCCGAGAACGGTGAGCTTGCCGGTCAGCGACCCGCGCCGGCCGATCTTGATCATCTCGCCGAGCCGACCCGGATTGGTCGGCTCCCCGAGGACACAGTGGTCGAACCGCTCGCCCCGGCGCCGCGCCCAGTCGAGGAGCTTCACGGTGCCGTTGACCGCCGGTCCCTCCTCGTCGCCGGTGATCAGGAACGCGATGGAGCCGCCGAAATCGGCGCCGCGCCGGTCGAGGAAGGCGAGGGTCGCCGCGAGCATGCAGGCGACGCCGCCCTTCATGTCGGCCGCTCCCCGCCCGTACAGCATCCCGTCGGCCACGGCACCCGCGAAGGGATCGTGGCGCCACGCGCCCTCGCCCTCCGGCACGACGTCGGTGTGGCCGGCAAAGACGAGGCACGGACCGTCCCGCCCGACGCGGGCGTAGAGGTTCGGCGTGTCGGGATAGCCCGGCTCCGAGAAGACCGGCCGCTCGACCGCGAAGCCGGCCGGCCGGAGCGCGTCGGCGACGACGTCGAGGGCGCCCCGATCCTCCGGCGTCACGGACCGGCACCGGATCAGGTCCTGCGCGAGGCGCAGGGCCGCGTCGGGGGCGTGATGATCTGCCGGCATGAACCCGTCCTCGGCGGCGCGACGTGCCGCGCGGCCCGCTTAACCCGAAGCGGGCCGCCCCGGAACTCCCGTCCCGGGCCCTACTTGGTCACCACGACCTGCACGTCGCCGTGGCGGCGCTGCACCGACACGGTGACGTCGTCGTCGTAGCGCTGGAACCGGATGTCCAGGCGCGAGCCGCCGAGCTTGACGTTGTAGAGCGTCACCCCGTCGAGGAAGCCGGGCAGAATCGGGTTCTTGAGCCGGACACGGTTGCGCTCGTGGTCCAGTTCGAGGCCGAGGCAGGCCGCCAGGAACGCGAACGGCGCCGCCGCCGCCCAGGCCTGCGGGCTGCAGGCGACCGGGTACGAGACGGGGCCGCGCTGCTTGCGGCGCATGAAGCCGCAGAACAGCTCCGGCAGCCGCTTCTGGTCCTGGTAGAGCGAGGTGTCGAACATCCCCTGGAAGATGCGCGCGGCCTCGTGCTTGCGGTCGTAGCGCGCCAGACCCATCGCGATCAGCGCGTTGTCGTGCGGCCAGATCGAGCCGTTGTGGTAGGACATCGGGTTGTAGCGCGCCTCGCCCTTGGCGATCGTGCGCACGCCCCAGCCGTTGAAGCCGTCCTTGCACAGCAGCGTCTCGGCGACCCGCGCCGCCCGCTCCGGCTTGGCGATGCCGGTGAACAGGGCGTGGCCGGCATTGGAGGAGCGCACCGCGCACTGCTTCTTGGCGCCGTCGAGCGCCAGCGCGTAGGTGCCGATCTCCTCGTTCCAGAACGCCGCGTCGAACCGCTCGCGCAGGCGCGCCGCCTCCTGGGTGAGGCGCTCCGCCATCGGGTCGTGGCCGAGGAGCGCCGCGAGCTTCGCCATGCCGTTCTTGGCGGCGTAGACGTAGCCCTGCACCTCGCAGAGGGCGATCGGGCCCTTGGCCAGGTGACCGTCGGTGTGGAAGATCGAGTCGTGGCTGTCCTTCCAGCCCTGGTTCTCCAGACCCTTGTCGGTGTCGCGGGCGTACTCGACGAAGCCGTCGCCGTCGCGGTCGCCGTAGCGGTCCATCCATTCGAGCGCGAGTTCGAGGGCCGGCCAGATCGCCCGCACGGTCTCGAGGTCGCCCGTGACCGCGTAGTACTCCCAGGCCAGCATCACGAAGAGCGGCGTGCCGTCGATGGTGCCGTAATAGTGCCGGAACGGCACCTCGCCGAGCATCGCCATCTCACCGCGCCGGGTCTCGTGGAGGACCTTGCCGGGCTGCGCGTCGGCGGCCGGATCGACCGCCTTGGCCTGGGTCGAGGCGAGGTAGCGCAGCACGCCCCGGGCGAATTTCGGGTCGATCCAGAGCGCCATCATCGCGGTGATGATGCCGTCGCGCCCGAACACCGTGGAGTACCAGGGGATGCCGGCGAAGGGGTAGATGCCCTCCGGGGTTCGGCTCGCGAGCATGTAGAGGTCGGCGGTCGCCCGGCACAGCCCCTCGTTGAACTGGTCGTTCGACGAGATGATCGTGGTGATGCCCGCCGTCAGCGCCCGCAGGTCGCGCCGCGAATCGCGGTAGGCGCGGGCGAAGATCGTCCCCTCGCCGAGATCCTTCGGCTCGCGCCGGGCACCGCCGGCATTGGCGGCGAGCGTCAGCTTGGCGGCCGCGTCCTCGCCGACCATCGTGTCGGTCGGGGGCTTGGTGAAGGCCCGGTGCGCCTCGAAGGTGACGCGGATGAACAGTGAGGTCCGGCCCTCCGGCGGGAGCGACACGTCGAACACGACCTTGCCGGGCTCGATCGAATCGGGCTTCGGGCCGAAATGCAGGGAGGTCGTCCGGACGATCTCGTCCAGGCCGACGTAGCGGAACTGCACCTCGCGGTCGCTCGCCACGAGCACGCCGCGCTTGCCGCGCTCCTGTCGATCTGTCCCGCGAACCTCGAAGAGGTCGCGGAAATCCGCGTCGAAGGTGACGGCGATGCGCAGGCGCCGGTGCTTCGAATCGTAGGAGCGGAGGCCGATCCGGTCGTAGCAGGCGCCGCGGAACAGGAACTTGGTGCGCTCGATCGCGATCGTCTCGCGGGGGATCGAGGTCTCGTCGTGGGCGTCGATGCGGATGTCGGGCGTCGTCATGTCGACGCTGAGGGCGCCGTTATCGTCCTGCATCACCGAGGAGAGCATCAGCGGGCGCTGGCCCTCGACCGTCACCTCCAGGCGCGAGAGGTAGCGCGTGTCCTGGAAATAGAGGCCTTCCGGCCCGGGCTGGACGCCGATGTCGCCGTAGGAATCGAGGACGCCGAAGGCCTCGCCGAACTTCAGCGAGCGCAGCGGCCGCTCGACCAGGGAGGTCTGCGCCTCGATGTGATAGGTCGGGAGGACGTCGTCCGCGTCCTGGAATCCGTGCGCCACGCTTCCGGCGCTCGCCGCGGTCCGGGCCTTCGCATCGTGGGCCGCTGCCGTGTTGTCCGCCGCCATGCAGGGCATCTCCGGGTGCAAGTGAGGGGTGCGAATCGAGAGGGCTGCTGCATCCCTTCGATGCAGCAGCCCTTGTTCACCCTACGGATGAGTCGCCTTTAAGACGCTAGGCCGAGCCGGCCCCGCCTCGCAAGCCCGGTGCCGGCTTTCAGGCCGGCATGGCGGCGACCGGGATCGCCGGACGCGCGGAGCCGTTGACCTCGCCGTACTGCGGCATGAAGCCGGACTTCGGCAGCTTGATCACGTCGGCGCCGCGGGCGAGCAGGTCCTCGTAGGCGGCGACGTACTTCTTCACCATGCACTCGGCGGTGAAGGCGCTGTCGAAGTGGCGGCGCACGCCGGCGCGGCTCATGGTCTTCACCTTGGCGACCGCGGCCACGGCGTCGTCCATGTTCTCGCAGAGAACGCCGCCCACGCCGTCCTTGATGACCTCCGGCACGGAGCCGTTCCGGAACGCGATCACCGGGGTGCCGGCCGACATCGCCTCGATCATCACGAGGCCGAAGGGCTCCGGCCAATCGATCGGGAAGGCGAGCGCCAGGGCGTTGCCGAGGAACTCCTTCTTCTGCTCCTCATTGATCTCGCCGATGTACTCGATCAGCGGGTGATGGATCATCGGCTCGATGACCTCGTCCCAGTAATCCTGGTCGGCCTTGTCGACCTTGGCGGCGATCTTGAGGGACGTGCCGGAACGGATCGCCATCTCGATCGCGCGGTCGGGCCGCTTCTCGGGCGAGATCCGGCCGAGGAAGGCCAGGTAACCGCCCTTGGCGTCCGGGTAGTACGGGCAGTTCTCGGCCGGCAGGCCGTGATGGATCGTCGCCAGCCAGTTCGAGGTCGGCGGCATGGGCAGGCGCTGGTTGTCGGAGATCGAGACCAGCGGCATGCCCGTGAAGGTGCGGTAGACCGGCATGAAGTCCGGCACGTCCAGGCGACCGTGCATCGTGGTGATGCACTTATGGTTCAGATCCTCGAACATCGGGTACTGAAGCAGGTCGATGTGGAAGTGCAGGATGTCGAACTCGTGCGCGCGGCGGTGCACCTGATGCAGCATCGCCAAGTGGCTGGCCGTGTGATCCCGGTAGCCGAGCAGGCGCAGGCCTTCGGGCGTGCAGGCCGCGAGCTTGGCAGTCGTCTCGGAGTCACCGCTCGCGAACAGCGTGACTTCGTGGCCCTGGCGAACCAGTTCCTCTGTAATCCAGCTGACGACGCGCTCGGTGCCGCCGTAGAACTTCGGAGGGACGGCCTCCGACAACGGAGCGATCTGGGCAATGCGCACGAAGTGTCTCCTGGTTGGCCAATTTGACGGGGGGTCTAACCCTGCCGGCCTGAGCGGGACATGAATGAAACCGACGGCTAAGGTTATGGTTCCTGGCGCACCCGCTGTCCCTCGCCGTTTTGTGCGGCGCGCAAGCCGTCCCCGAATTCCTCCGAATCAGCACGGGCGAAACGGCCGCTGCCCCGCCGTTGCCGGCTCGCCGGCGCGGGTGTGTGCAGAGAAGCCCGGTCCCAGGGCTCGTTACGCCGGAGCCCGGCGACGCGTTCCCACGGATCTCGATCTCGTGCTCCGATCCGCGGGCGTTGCCGCCGCGTCAGCTTTCTGTCATAAGCCGCCCCGCGTCGAACCGCCCGGCCGATAGGGCTGCCGTGGCGGCTCGTGCTGCTCCACCAGAAGCATCAGCGCGCGAACCCCATCCGATCCTCCCGGGTCGGTCCGGGATCATTTCGCGCAACGGAGAGCCAAATGCCCAAGTTGAAGACGAAATCGGGCGCGAAGAAGCGCTTCAAGATCACCGGCACCGGCAAGGTGATGTACGCCCAGGCCGGCAAGCGCCACGGGATGATCAAGCGGACGACCAAGCAGATCCGCAACCTGCGCGGCACCACGACCCTGTTCGAGGGCGATGCCGCCAACGTGAAGAAGTACTTCCTGCCGAACGCGCGGTAAGTCCTTCAACACCCGTTGCCACTGTCTTTCGTCGAATCCAGGAGATAACCGATGGCCCGCGTCAAGCGCGGCGTGACCAGTCACGCGAAGCACAAGAAAGTTCTGAAGGCCGCCAAGGGCTATTACGGCCGGCGCAAGAATACGATCCGCATCGCCAAGCAGGCGGTCGAGAAGGGCATGCAGTATGCCTACCGCGACCGCAAGAACAAGAAGCGCACGTTCCGCGCCCTCTGGATCCAGCGCCTCAACGCGGCGGTCCGCGAGCACGGCCTGACCTACTCGCGCTTCATCGACGGCTTGGCGAAGTCCGGCATCGTCGTCGACCGCAAGGCCCTGTCGGAGCTGGCGATCCACGAGCCGGCGAGCTTCGCCGCCGTCGTCGAGAAGGCGAAGGCCGCGCTGCCGCAGAACACCGCCAAGGCCGCCTGATCCAGGCCTGAGGCGAGACGGACGGAAGGCGCGGTTCCCCAGGGAGCCGCGCCTTCGTCGTTTACGAGGTCCCGCGCCCCGCGCTTGCGCCGGCGCCCGCAACGCGCGAGAGCACGGCCCGACGGCCGACTCCGCCAACCCTGCTCGAAGACAGCGATGACCGATCTCGACACCCTGGAACGCGACCTCCTGGCCCAGGTGAGCGCGGCCTCCGACGAGGCCACCCTCGACGCGGTCCGCGTCGCCGCGCTCGGCAAGAAGGGCAGCGTCTCGGATCTGCTGAAGACGCTCGGGTCGATGACGCCGGACGAGCGCAAGGAGCGCGGGCCCCTGATCAACGGGCTGCGCGACCGGGTCCAGGGCGCCGTCACCGCCCGCAAGACCGAACTCGCCGAAGCCTCCCTGGAGGCCCGGCTCGCCTCCGAGCGGGTCGACGTGACCCTGCCGGTCCGCGAGGCCCCGGAGGTGCGCGGCCGGATCCACCCGATCTCCCAGGTGATCGACGAGATCACCGAGATCTTCGCCGACATGGGCTTCGCGGTCGCCGAGGGTCCGGACATCGAGACGGACGAGCTGAACTTCACGGCGCTCAACTTCCCGCCCGGCCACCCGGCCCGCGAGATGCACGACACCTTCTTCCTGGCGCCCGACCGCGACGGGCAGCGCAAGGTGCTGCGCACCCACACCTCGCCTGTACAGGTCCGGACCATGCGGGCGCAGACGCCACCGATCCGCGTGATCATCCCGGGGCGGACCTACCGGCACGATTCCGACCAGACCCACACGCCGATGTTTCACCAAGTCGAGGGGCTGGTGATCGACAAGGCGGCCAACATCGCCAACCTGAAATGGGTGCTGGAGGAGTTCTGCAAGGCGTTCTTCGAGGTCGACGGCGTGAAGATGCGCTTCCGCCCGTCCTTCTTCCCCTTCACCGAGCCCTCCGCCGAGGTCGACATCCAGTGCTCGCGCAAGGGCGGCGAGATCCGCTTCGGCGAGGGGGACGACTGGCTGGAGATCCTGGGCTGCGGGATGGTCCACCCGAACGTGCTGCGCAATTGCGGGCTCGACCCGGACGCCGTGCAGGGCTTCGCCTTCGGTGTCGGCATCGACCGCATCGCCATGCTGAAATACGGCATGCCGGACCTGCGCCCGTTCTTCGAGGCCGACGTCCGCTGGCTCGACCATTACGGCTTCCGCCCGCTCGACGTGCCGAGCCTCGTGGGCGGCCTCACGAGCTGAGACGCCCCGGCCCCGCGATCCTGTTCCTCCGACGGTCGAGCCGATACCGGGCTCTCGAAGGTCCATCATGAAATTCACCCTCTCCTGGCTCAAGGACCACCTCGACACCGAGGCCTCCCTCGACACCGTCGCCGAGACGCTCACGCGGATCGGCCTTGAGGTGGAGGGCGTCGAGGACAAGGCCGCCGCGCTCAGGCCCTACGTGATCGCCCGGATCCTGACGGCCGAGCAGCACCCGAACGCAGACCGGCTCCGGGTCTGCACGGTCGACACCGGCGCGGGCGCCCCCGTGCAGGTGGTGTGCGGCGCCCCGAACGCCCGGGCCGACCTCGTCTCGGTCTTCGCGCCGCCCGGCACCTACGTCCCGGGCAAGAACATCACCCTGTCGGTGGGCACGATCCGCGGCGTCGAGAGCCACGGCATGCTGTGCTCGGGCGCCGAGCTCGGCCTCGGCGACGACCACGACGGCATCCTGGAACTCCCGACCGACGCGCCGGTCGGCCAGGCCTACGCGCTCTACGCCGGGCTCGACGATCCGGTCATCGAGATCAACCTGACGCCGAACCGGCCGGACTGCACCTCCGTGCACGGCATCGCCCGCGACCTCGCGGCGGCCGGCCTCGGCACGCTCAAGGGCGAGATGCTGCCGGGCCTGCGCGGCGAGGGTCCCTGCCCGGTCGCGGTCGAGCTGGCCCTCGATCCGGCCGACCGGCACCTCGCCCCGATGTTCGCCCTGCGGCTCGTGCGCGGCGTCCGGAACGGCCCGTCGCCGGCCTGGATGCAGGCCCGGCTGCGCGCCATCGGCCTGCGGCCGATCAACAGTCTCGTCGACATCACCAACTACGTCACCTTCGACCGCGGGCGGCCACTGCACGTCTTCGACGCCGCCAAGGTCGCCGGCACGCTGACCGTGCGGCGGGCGCGGGCGGGCGAGAGCCTGCGCGCCCTCGACGGCCGGACCCACACGCTGACCGACGACACCGTGGTGATCGCCGACGCGAACGGCGTCGAATCCATCGCCGGCATCATGGGCGGCGAGGCGTCGGGCTGCGACGCCGGCACCGTGGACGTGCTGATCGAGTCGGCCCTGTGGGACCCGACCAACATCGCCCAGTCGGGCCGACGGCTCGGCATCATCACCGACGCGCGCTACCGCTTCGAGCGGGGCGTCGACCCGGCCTTCACGGTTCCCGGCCTCGACCTCGCGACGCGGCTGGTGGTCGATCTCTGCGGCGGAACGCCGACCGAGGCGCACGTCGCCGGCGCGCCGCCCGAATCCCGGCGCAGCATCGACTTCCCCTGGACCGAAGTCCGCCGCCTCGCCGGACTGGACGTGCCGCGCACCGAGATGCAGCAGATCCTCGAGACGCTGGGCTTCCACGTCTCCGGCACCGGGGACCGGGTGACGGTGCTGCCCCCGTCCTGGCGGCCCGACGTCGAGGGCAAGGCCGACCTCGTCGAGGAGGTCGTCCGCATCGCCGGGCTCGACCGGATCGTGGCCGAGCCCCTGCCGCCGCTCGCCGGGATCGGCCGCCCGCTGCTCACCGTGATGCAGAAGCGGACCCGCCTCGCCAAGCGCGCCCTGGCGAGCCGCGGCCTCATGGAGGCGGTCACGTGGTCGTTCGTGCCGCACGACGACGCCGTCCTGTTCGGCGGCGGCGGAGCCGACCTGGTGCTGGCCAACCCGATCGCCTCGGAGCTGTCCGACATGCGGCCGAGCCTGGTGCCGGGCCTCCTGCGCGCGGCGCAACGCAATGCCGACCGCGGCTACCCGGACGCCGCCCTGTTCGAGGTCGGCCAGTGCTTCGCCTCGGACGTACCGGAAGGCCAGACCGTCCGCGCGGCGGCGGTCCGACGGGGCGGCGCGACCCTGGCCGGCGCCGGGCGGCACTGGGACGGCACGGCGGCGACCGTCGACGCGTTCGACGCCAAGGCGGACGCCATCGCGTTGCTCGGCAGCCTGGGCGTGCCGACCGGCGGCCTCCAGATCACGCCCGGCGGCCCGTCCTGGCTGCATCCCGGCCGCTCCGGCACGCTGCGCTTCGGTCCGAAGACGGAGATCGGCTGGTTCGGGGAGGTGCATCCGCGAACGCTGCAGGCCCTCGACCTGAAGGGAACGCTCGTGGCCTTCGAGATCGTCCTCGACGCCCTGCCCCTGCCCAAGCTCAAGCCGACCAAGGCCAAGGCCGCCCTGGCACTGTCGGAATTCCAGCCGCTGTCGCGGGACTTCGCCTTCGTGGTCGGCCGCGACGTGCCGGCGGGTGACATCGTCAAGGCCGCCCAGAACGCCGAGCGCAAGCTGGTGACGGGTGTCGACGTGTTCGACCTCTACGAGGGGCCGGGCGTGCCGGACGGCGCGAAGTCGGTGGCGATCGCGGTGCGTCTCCAGCCCGTCGAGCGGACCCTGACCGACGCGGAGATCGAGGCGGTGAGCGCCAGGATCGTCGCCGAGGTCACCCGCAAGACGGGCGCGACGCTCCGGGCCTGAGGCGCCGCCATGGACCGGATCGCCCTGCTCATCGACGACCTCGCGGCGTCCGAGTACCGGCCGAAGGCGGCGTTGCGGGAGGCCCTGAACCACCCCGCCGCCGTCGCGGAGGCGACGCTGCCGCTGCTGGAGGCGGCCGCCGACGGGCGCGAGCTGGCAGCGGAGGAGACGAACCTCCTGTTCTGGGGCCTGCACGTCATGGCCCATGCCCGGGACACGCGCGCCCTCGCGCCGCTCCTCAGGCTGCTCCGGCACGACGAGGAGACCCTCGACGCGGTGCTGGGGGACGCCGTCACGGCGACGCTGGCCAAGGTCGTGGCGAGCCTGTTCGACGGCGATCCGCAGCCGCTGTTCCGCCTGATCCTGGACAGCACAGTCGACGATCACGCGCGCATGGCGCTGATGTGCGCCTGCACCTTCCTGACCCTGGAGGGACGGATCGACCGGGCCGCGATGCACGACCTGCTGGTCCGTTTCGACGACGCGCAGGCCGCCGTGGAGGACGGGCCGGCCTGGGTCGGCTGGGAGGAGACGATCGCGCATCTCGGCTTCCGGGACCTCGCGCCCCGCGCGGCCGCGGCCCGCGCCGACGGACGGCTCACCGACGAGATCAGCGACGCCGACTGGTTCAAGGAGGCCCTGCGCAAGGCCGAGACCAAGCCGGACGACCGGGACCGGCTCGGGCCCTACCAGTACGGCTACCTCGACGATCCGGTCGAGGCTCTCGACTGGGCCGAGGAGGGCGCGGGCGAGCCGCAGCGCAACCCGTTCAAGGATGTCGGCCGCAACGATCCCTGCCCCTGCGGCTCGGGCAAGAAGTTCAAGAAGTGCTGCCTCGGCAAGGCGGAGGCGGAGGGGCCTTGGATGCCGCCGGAACCCCTAGGCCGCTGAGGCGCCGCTGCCGCTGAGCGGGTTCTCGGGATCCCAGCCGTAGCTCAGGGTCTCGAACCGCATAGCGCGGGCGTCGACCATGAGGAGGCGCCCGACGAGGGGCTCGCCGAAGCCCGCCACGGCCCGGATCACCTCCATGGCCATCAGCGAGCCCATGACGCCGGCGAGCGCGCCGAGGACGCCGGCCTCCGCGCAGGCGGGCACGCTGCCCGGCGGCGGCGGATTCGGGAAGAGGCAGCGATAGGTCGGGTTCGGGGTCCCGTCGGGCCCCGTCTCGTGGGCCCGGATCGTGGTCAGCGTGCCGTCGAAGCGGCCCAGAGCCGCCGTGACCAGCGGCCGACGCGCCCGGAAGCAGGCGTCCGACACCGCGTAGCGCGTGGCGAAATTGTCGGACCCATCCGCCACGAGGTCGTAGCCGGCGATCAGGTCGACGGCGTTGTCCGCGTCGATCCGGAACGGGTGCGGGACCACCGCCACGTGCGGGTTGAGGCGCGCCACCGCGTCGGCCGCGCTCTCGACCTTCGGCCGACCGAGATCCGGCGTCCCGTGGATCACCTGCCGCTGCAGGTTCGACAGGGAGACCGTGTCGTCGTCGACGAGGCCGATCGTGCCGATCCCCGCGGCGGCGAGGTACTGAATCAGCGGCGCGCCGAGGCCGCCCGCCCCGACGACGAGGATCCGGGCGGCCTTGAGCCGGGCCTGACCGGGACCGCCGACCTCGGCGAGGACGAGGTGGCGGGCGTAGCGTTCGATCTCATCGGGAGCGAGGGCCATCGCCTGCCCATAATCCGCGGCGCCGCCGATCGGAAGCGCTGAAAAAGACAACGCCGCCCCGGTGAGGAGGCGGCGCGGGTCTCGCGTCTCTGGATCCGGGCCGCTTAGCGCGGCGCGAGGATCATGATCATCTGCCGGCCTTCGAGCATCGGCTCGCTCTCGACCTTGGCGATCTCGGCGGTCTCGCTCTTCACGCGCTCCAGGAGGCGCAGACCGATATCCTGGTGAGCCATCTCACGACCGCGGAAGCGCAGGGTCACCTTGACCTTGTCGCCCTCCTCGAAGAAGCGGTGCACCGACTTCATCTTGGTGTCGTAGTCGTGCTTGTCGATGCCGGGGCGGAGCTTGATCTCCTTCACCTCGACGGTCTTCTGCCGCTTGCGGGCCTCGTTCTGCTTCTTCTGCTCGTTGAAGCGGAAGCGCCCGTAATCGAGCAGCTTGCAGACGGGCGGCACGGAGTTCGGCGCGATCTCCACGAGATCGAGACCGGCCTCCTCGGCCAGATTGAGGGCGTCGAAGAAGGGAACGACGCCGCGGTTCTGCCCGGTGTCGTCGATCAGCTGCACTTCCCGCACACCGCGAATGTCGCGGTTGGCGCGCGGCCCGTCCTTCTGCGGGGCCGGCATGGCTCTCATCGGTCTACGAATGGCTTAGGTCTCCTGCTGCAACGGCGAAACGGCGGATCTTCAGGAAGATCTCCTGACCGCCAGCCGCTCCGGTCTCATCCGGACATACAACGTTGGTGGAACCGCGGCCAGAGTCAACCGGCTACCATCGCGACGCCGGAAATAATCGGCCGCCGCGTCGCGATTCGAGTCCGATGCCCTCAGGTCGAACGGCCGAGCAGCTCGGCGTAGACCGCCAGCGTGTCGCCGACCATCCGCTCCAGGGAGAAGTGCGCCTCGACATGCGCGCGGCTGCGCCGACCGAGGGCGTCGCGGGCGCTCGCGCCGAGGGAGAGGGCCTCGGTCAGAGCGGCGGCGAGCGCGGCCGGGTCGCCGGGCGGCACGCGCCATCCGGTGCGCTGGCCGGCGGGGGTCTCGGGCGGTGCCAGCACCGTCTCCGGTACCGCGCCGAGATCCGAGACGACCACGGGTGCGCCGAGCGCCTGCGCCTCGACGGCCGAGCGGCCGAAAGCCTCGGGCTCCACGGACGGCACCGCCACCACCGAGGCGGCGCGGAAGGCCGCCGGCATGTCGGCGCAGTGCCCGACCCGGCGGACGATGCCCTCGAGCCCGCGCGCGGCGATCAGCGCGTCGAGCTCGCGCTCGTAGGCGGCGCGGCCCTGCGGATCCCCCGCGAGGACCACGGCCAGGTCCGGGACGCCGCGATCGCGCATCCGCGCGGCGGCCTCGATCAGCACGCGGTGGCCCTTCCAGGCCGTTAGGCGGGCGGCCAGCAGGATCACCCGCTCGTGCGGCGCGACGTTCCAGCTCCGGCGCAGCGCCTCGACCCGGGCGGCCCCGACCGCCACCGGGTTGAACACGGCGAGGTCGGTGCCGCGGTGGATGACCCGCACGCGGTCGCCGGCCTGCTCGGCGTGCAGCCGGTGGATCAGGTCCGCGGTGTAGTGCGAGTTCGCGATCACCACGTCGCCGCGGGCCATGATCGAGTTGTAGAGGACCTTCACGCCGGTCCGGCCGGAATAGCTGCCGTGATAGGTGGTCACGAAAGGGAGCCCGAGCCGGCGCGCCGCCCCGAGGGCGACCCAGGCGGGCGCGCGGGAGCGGGCGTGGATGATCTGCACCTTCTCGCGGCGGCAGAGCGCCATCAGCCGCAGGACGTTCACCGCCATCGACGCCGGGTTCTTCGACGCGGCCGGGAATCGGAGCCAGTGCCCGCCCTTGGCCTGCAACTCGCCGACGAGCCGTCCGCCCTCGGTCGCCACCAGGGCGCGGGCGCCCACGGCCGCGAGGCCGCCCGCGACGTCGACGGTGGTGCGCTCGGCGCCGCCCGCGTCGAGTTCGGGGATGATCTGCAGGATGCGGGCGCCGGCCAGTGCCCCGACCTCCGCCGGGAAACCCGACAGGGCGTGGGGTCCGTCGCCCGTTCGCGGGCCCTCGGCGAGGACGCGCAGGCCCCCGGCCGGTATCTGCCAAATGCTCGCTGCCATTGATCCAGCATCGCCGCCGGGCTTTACGGTCCGGTAAACGAGAGTTGAAGCCGAACCGTTCAGGACCGGACTTCTTCCACGTCGAGACAGGGATACCGGAGATAACGATGACGGATACGGCCCCCGAGTTCCTCACCGTCGGTACGGGCGACGCGGCCCGCCGCATCGCCGTGCGGGTGCGCGCGGGCGGCGGGCCGCCGGTGGTCTGGCTCGGCGGCTTTCGCTCCGACATGACCGCGACCAAGGCGACGGCGCTCGATGCCTGGGCCGAACGGACGGGCCGGGCGCTCGTGCGGTTCGACTACGCCGCGCACGGCGCCTCGGGCGGCACCTTCACGGACTGCACCATCTCGTCGTGGCTCGAGGACGCGCAGGCGGTCCTGGCGGCCTACGCGACGGAGGCGGCGGTGCTCGTCGGCTCGTCGATGGGCGGCTGGATCGCCTGCCTGGCGGCCCGCGACCGGGCCGCGCGCGGGGAGGCCACGGCGGGGCTGGTGCTCATCGCGCCGGCCCTCGACTTCACCGAGGAGCTGATCTGGAACCGCCTCAGCGAGGCGGCGCGCGCCATGCTGATCCGCGACGGCGTCCTCAGGAAGCCCAGCGACTACGCGCCGGAGCCGGACCCGATCACGCGGGCCCTGATCGACGACGGCCGCCAGCACTGCATGCTGGGCGGCCAAGTCGATCCGGGCTGCCCGGTGCACATCCTCCAGGGCATGCGGGACACCGACGTCCCTTACACGCACGCCCTGCGAATCCTCGACCGCCTGCCGGCCGAAGGAACGGTGCTGACGCTGATCGCCGACGGTGACCACCGCCTGTCGCGGCCGCAGGACATCGCGCGGCTCGTGGCGGCGGTGGCCGAGATCGCCTGACCGGTCTCCCGGCCGGGCCGCTCAGCGGGTCGCGTGCGGGTTCAGTGCAGGCTGACGGGCTGCAGGTCGTGCGCGGCGGCGTTGGCCAGCACGACGTCCCGCGAATCGGCGAGCATGATCGGCGCGCCGCTCGCCGAGAGCAGGGCGAACAGGTCGAGGCCGGGCGACAGCTCGGGGGCCTGCGGGAAGAAGCGGCGGACCTCGTCGGACCGGATCGGTCGGACGTAGGCGATGTGCCCCTCGCCCAGCGCCGCGAGATCGGCCGGCTGGAAATCGGCCGGATCGAGATCGGCGGGGGTCAGGGGAGACGGATTCAGATCGGTCATAAAGCCCTCCTGGGGTGGCAGAGCGTCGACCGCCGATCCTGAAGGCACCGGCGGCTCCACCCTGATGTGGGGATCCGCGCCGGCCAATCAATCGGTGGGCGTCAGCCGCGGGCGCCGATATCGATCTTGCGCACGATGCGGTCCGGCTCCGGCCGGACCAGATCGATCGACAGGAGGCCGTTGGCGAGGTCGGCGCCGAGGACCTCCATGCCGTCCGCGAGCAGGAAGGCCCGCTGGAACTGCCGCGCCGCGATGCCGCGGTGGAGGAAGTGGCGCTCGCGCTCGTCGACCTGCCGGCCGCGCACGACGAGCTGGCTCTCCTCCAGCATCACGTCCAGCTGATCGCGGGTGAAGCCGGCCACCGCCAGCGTGATCCGCAGCCGCTCGGGCTCGCTCTCGGTCCGGGGCAGGCGCTCGATGTTGTAGGGCGGGTAGCCGTCGTTGGCGGCCTTGGAGACCCGGTCGAGGGCCTGCTCAATCTCGTCGAAGCCGAGCAGGAACGGGTGCCCGAAGGGCGAGGATCGAGTCATCGCGGCCATCATCCAGAAAGCGAAGCCTCCGACCCCGGGATCTGCCGCAATCCCGGGATGCCCGAGCACCTCGTCGACAGGAGCCCGCCCGGGGCAGCGCTCCGCCGGACGTGACGACGCCGGCAACTCGGAGATATGGCCAAGGCCTTCCGGGCCATCAAGGGAGGGGACCGGAATCGACGGCGACCCGTGGTCGCGCATTTTCGGGAAGTTTCGGCAAATTTATGCGGGATCGATAGGCAAATCCTGCAACGGCCACGCTTTCCTCTAACAGTTTGGAACTGCTCTGATTTTCTCGCCGGGCCTTGATCCGGGCGGCGGGCCTGGATACTGCCGCGGCAGGCGACGATCCGGCTCCCGAGCTCGATTGCCGCGATCCTTTTCCGCGAGGCGCCGGAGCCGTGAGCACGCCCATGACCCCGTCGGACCACGCGGCGATGCGGCGCGTCGCGGACGTGTGCGGCGACGAGGCCGACATCCTGGCCCTGTCGGTGGCCCGCTTCGTGGCGGCCGGCTACATGACCAGCGACGTCGCCTGCTGGAACGCGGCCTTCGACGGGGCCGAGCAGCTGCTCGGGCCGACGGAGGGGTGCCGCTTCGTCGCCTGCGTGGTCGCGATCATCCGGGCGCTCCGCGCGGAACGCGACGGCGACTGGTCGTTCATGCCGGCGAGCTGCTGCCGCGTGACCGGCCACGAATGCGCGCTGGTGAAGCTGATCAACCGGGGCCGGCAGCGCCTCTGGGCGGATCTCGAGGCCGCCGCGGCCGAGATCACCGGCCAGGACGCGGCGCCGCGCCTCGTGGCGGCGGTCCGCGCCGCGGTCGGGCCGCTCGACGCGGCGGCCGAGCGCCTCGCCCCGGCCCCCTGCCCCGCCGGAACGGTGCTGCACTGATCCGGCTCCCCGTCACCCCGGACCGCGCGGCCCGAGCCGCCGGCCGGCGCGAACTCGAAGAGGACTTTGTCACGGTGCTTGCCCTGCGCGCTCCCCTGTACCGCCGTCGGATCGGGCGTGTCGCCCTCGACACGGCGGCCTGCTTCGCGCTCTCGGCGCTGCTCGTCGTGTCGGCCCTGGCGCAGGACGCGTCCGAGAAGGCGCCGATCAAGTTGCAGCTCAACAAGGTCGAGACCGCGGGCGAGGCCTGCCGGATCACCATGGTGATCGACAACAAGGGTTCGGGCCTCAAGTCCTACAAGGTGGATCTCTTCGCCTTCGACCCCGAGGGCGTCGCGCAGAAGCGCGTGGCGGTCGAACTCGGGCCGCTGCCGCCGAAGAAGACCACCGTGAAGATCTTCGATTTCCCCGGCATCGCCTGCAACAAGGTCGGTCGCGTCCTCCTGAACGACGTCCTGACCTGCGACGGCGGCGATCCGGGCCGCGAGGCCTGCCTCGAGCGGACCGAGACCGACAGCAAGGCCGGCCTGCCGTTCGACCGCTGATGCGGATGGTGTGACGGCTGACGAGACCAAACCGCCCGGCGGCGAGAGCCGCCGGGCGGCCTGCGGCTTTCGCCGCACCCCGAGACGATGGCGGCGCGACGCCGCGTGAGACCAGGACGCCAGGAGCCCGCGATGGACCCGACACAAGCCCCGATCGAGGCGGCCCACGACTTCTCGTTCCTCGGCCTGTTCCTGCAGGCGGACCCGATCGTGAAGGGCGTGATGATCCTGCTGGTGATCGCCTCGATCGCCTGCTGGACGGTGGTGTTCGAGAAGGTTATCCGGCTCGCCGCCGCGCGGCGCCAGGCCAAGGCCTTCGCGAATCTGGTCCGCTCCGGGGGCAGCCTCGACGGCGAGCATCGCGGCATCGCCGGCCACGTGGTGAAGGCGGCGATCGACGCGTGGCGCGATCAGGATTCCTCCGAGACCCGGGCCGAGCGCCGCGACCGCATCGAGCGGGCGATGAAGGGCGCCCTCGCCATCGAGGTGAAGCGCCTGCGCACCGGCCTGTCGCTGCTGGCGACCTCCGGCTCCACGGCCCCGTTCGTCGGCCTGTTCGGCACCGTCTGGGGCATCATGAACTCGTTCTCGTCCATCGCCCGGAGCCAGGACACCTCCCTCGCCGTCGTGGCGCCGGGCATCGCGGAGGCGCTGTTCGCCACGGCGATCGGTCTCGTCGTCGCGATCCCGGCGGTGATGGCCTACAACAAGCTCTCGAGCGACGTGAGCGGCATCCAGAGCACCTTCTCGTCCTATATCTCGGTCCTGGGCAACCGCCTCGCGCGCGACCGCGCCGGCGCCCACCGCGCGGCCGCCGAGTAGCGCGGCCGGCGCCAGCCCCCAGAGAGCCGAACGTAAAGGTACCGGAGACGCCCCATGGCGATGGGATCCATTCGCGCGAACGACGACGACGACCTCGACGATGTGCCGATGTCCGACATCAACGTCACCCCGATGGTCGACGTGATGCTCGTGCTGCTGATCATCTTCATGGTCGCCGCGCCGCTGATGACCACCGGCGTGCCGGTCCAGCTGCCGAAGACCGCGGCGCCCAAGGTCGCGCAGTCGAAGAAGCCCGCCGAGGTGACGGTCGACAAGGACGGCAACCCGTCCATCGCCAAGGAGGTGTTCACGATGGAGAGCATCGTGCCGCGCCTGCGCGAGATGGCGGCGGCCGACAAGGATCAGGTGATCCTCGTGCGCGGCGACCGCGACGTGCCCTACGGCAAGGTCATGGAGGTCATGGGCCTCGTCGGGCAGGCCGGCTTCACCAAGGTGTCGCTGATCGCGCAGTCGCCCGGCGGCGCCGCTCCGGCCTCGCCAAGCGCCGCCCCGGCCGCCCCCGCCGCCCCCGCAGGGACCGCGCGCTGAGCCGATGAGCACCTACACGTCGACGGATATGCCGGCCGGTCTCGGCGAGCGCCGCCCGTCCGGGCTGCTCGCCGCTTTCCTGGTCGCCCTCGGGCTGCACGCCTGCGTGCTCGCCGCCGTGATGTTCCTGCGTCTCTCCCCGCCTGCACCGCCCGGCGAGCAGCAGATCACCGTCGACCTCGCGCCGCTCATGACCGACGCGGCCACCGAGGCCCCGGCGGAGCAGCAGATGAGCCAGGAAGCCCCGCCGGAGGCGAAGCCGGTGGACACGCCGCCCGACGAGGCCGTCCAGCCGCCGCCGCCGACCGAGATGACCGAGGTGAAGCCGGAGGACACCCAGGCAATCGAGATGCCGCAAGAGGCTCAACCCGTGGAGGCGCAGAGCCAGGTGATCACCTCCGCGTCCGAGGCCGCCGAGCCGCTGGCGCCGCCGCCCACCGAGGTTGCCAAATCCGAGGAGCCGCCCAAGCCGACGCCCGATCCGGCGAAGCTGAAGGCGGAGCGCGAAGCCAAGCTGCGCAAGATCCGGGAGGAGAAACTCCGCGAGCAGAAGCGCGAGGAGGCGCGGCAGGAGCGCCTGGAGGAGATCCGCGAGGCGAAGGCCAAGGCTGCGCGCGAGGCGAAGGCGCGCGAGGCCAAGGCGCGGGCTGGCGCCGAGCGGAGTTCGGCGTCGGCCTCGCGGGCTAACGCGGCCGGCCGGGCCGCCGCGGGCAACGATCCGAGCGCCATGCGCCAATGGCAGGGCGCCATCAGCGCGGCGATCCACAGCCGGATGAACGTGAACGCGGCCGTGGGCACCGGCGGCGGGACCGCGGTGGTGCGCTTCACCGTGATGCGCTCGGGTCAGGTGACAGGCGCCGGCGTGGCCCGGTCCAGCGGCGTCGGCCAGATCGACAGCGCCGCCCTCGCGGCGGTGCGCGGATCGATGCCGGCGGCGCCCCCCGGCGTGACGCAGTCCAGCCTGTCGGTCTCCATTCCGCTCAACTTCCGCGTGCGCTGATCGGAGGACGATCCGGGCCGGATCCCGCCCGGCCGACCGCGAGCCCGATCCGGATCGTCCGGCGGACGCGTACGAATGGTGTGCGCCGTCAGTCCCACCCGGCGATCCGGATTCGCCATCGGCCGCGCGGGCATGCTAAAGCCTTCGTGAACCTGCCTTCCCCGCGCGCCTGACGGCGATGCGGGAGGGCGCCGATCCGGCCTTGCCCCCCGCCCCTCGAACAGGCCGGACCCGCTCAGACCCCGTCCCGCGCAGGCTGCGCCGGGTCGGACCCGTCGAGCCGGGGTGAAAGGGACAGGATGAACGACGACACTGAGTACGACCTCGACGAGGTGAATGCCACCCGCGACGCGGAGGCGGAAGCCAAGACCCGGGCGGAGAACCGCGCCGAGCGCGCGGAACGGGCGGAGCGCATGGCTCGCGAGGGCGCCCAGGCGATGGCGGAGCACCACGCGGCCATCAAGGCGATGGACGAGCGGACGGTGCGGCTGCGCTCGCTCCGGCTCGCCAAGGAGGCCGCGGACGCGCAGGCCAAGGCGGCCGAGAAGGAAGCCAAGGCGGCCGCCAAGGGCAGCGCGAAGAAGGCCGCGCCGAAGAAGACGACCGCGAAGGGCTAGGGGTCGATGGCCGAAGACCGCAACCGCCGCCGCTTCACCGACCCGCGCGCGGCAGCCGAGGCGGCCTTCCGGGCCGCGACGAGCCCGAAGACGGCCGCTCCGCCGCCGCAGGCCGCGCCGCGGCCGGCAACGGTCCCAGGATCTCGGGAAGTGGTGAGCCTGCGCCTCGACAGCGCCGTGCTCGCGCATTTCCAGAAAGACGGCCCGGGCTGGCAGGACCGCATCAACGAGGCGCTCAAGGCCCTCGTCCCGGCGGCCGAGGCCTGAGACCTCCCGCGCGGGGAACGCCGTCGCGCCTGGGACCGGTGCTCAGACCGGCTTCGGCCGCTCGCGCAGGATCCGGTTCACCGCCCGGTCGAGGGCGGACAGGAAGGCCGACCGGTCGGCGCGCGAGAACGGTTTCGGCCCGCCCGTGATGGTCCCGGCCTCGCGCAACGATTGCATCAAGTCGCGCGTCGCGAGGGCGAGACCGATCCCGGCCTCGCTGAACGGCTTCCCAGTGAACGCCAGGACCGTGGCGCCGGCCTTCACGCAGCGCGCGGCCAGCGGAACGTCGGCGGTGAGGACGATGCTCCCGGGTCCGGCCCGCGCGGCGATCCAGTCGTCGGCGGCGTCGAGTTCCGAGCCGACGACCACGCGCTCGATCCAGGGCTCGCGCGGCAGGTTCAGCACGCTGTTGGCGACGACGTGGACGGTCAGGCCGTAGCGCTCGGCGACCCGGTAGGTCTCGTCTTTGACCGGGCAGGCATCGGCGTCGAGGTAGATCGGCGGGCGCGCCGGCGCGTCGCTCATGGCCGGGGCACCAGCTTCGAGGTGAAACCCGCCAGGATCAGGAGCACGCCCAGGGCGAACTGGCCGTGCTCGATATCGCCGCCCACCGACAGAACGACGGCGCGGCCGAAGACCGCGAGCCCGATCAGCGGCAGCCCGAAGCGCAGCGCCATCTTCACGGCGATCAGGGTGTTCGCCCGCGCGGTGCTCGCCCCGGCCATCAGCGGGCGACCGCGGCGCGGCGCGGCGCCAGATCCGCCACGGGCGCGGTCTCGGCGGGTCCGCGCTCGAGCGTCGCCACCGACAGCGGCGCGCCGCGGCCGCGGAGCGCGTGGGCGCCGAGGGACCGTGCCCGGACGCCGGCCGGAAGGCGCGGGAGGCGGTTGAGCAGATCCTGCGAGATCAGGATGCCGACGCCCAGCGGGCGGCACAGGGCCTCGATCCGCGACGTCACGTTCACGGCGTCGCCGAAATACGCGATCTTGTGGCGGTCGACCCCGACTTCGGCCGTGACCACCGAGCCGCCGTGCAGCGCCGCCCGGAGCCGCGGGACCGTCCCGAACCGGGCGGTCCAGGCCGCGGCGTCGGCCTCGATCCGGTCAAGCACCTCGAACACGCAGGTGACGCAGCGCGCGTCCTTCAGGCCGCGGGCCATCGGCCACGTCACCATGGCGAGATCGCCGATATAGTCGTCCACTGAGCCGCCGTTGCGCCGCACCGGCTCGGCGAGCGTCGCGAACACGGCGCTGAGATATTCCTGCGCGCGCAGGTCGCCGTGGGTCTCCGCGAAGGCCGTGGAGCCGACCACGTCGAGGAACAGGAAGACCCGCTCCTCCGCCACCGGCTTGTGGTAGCGGCCGATCATGAAGTTCACGAACACCTCGCCGCCGATCAGGTCGCGCATCCGTATGACGAAGACCAGCAGGCCCGACACGGCGAGGGCGTAGGCGAGAACCCGCGCGGTCATGCGGGTCGCGGTCGTGAGGTCGTCCGGTGTCAGGGCGAACGCCCAGACGAGCAGGCCGCCCAGGGCGTTGCCCGCCATGATCATCAGGACGTAGGCGAGTTCCGCGGCCAGCACGTAGAGCCAGGCCGGCAGCCGCCGGATCTTCGCCTGCAGGCCGGCCAGGATCAGCCCGCGGTCGAAGGCCAGCACCGTGGCGCCCATGCAGAGGCCGTACGTGAAGCCGGCGAGGGGCGAGGCGCCGGCCGCGAAGATGATGTTGTAGAGCAACCCCGCGCCGGCCGCCGCCAGCAGGATCAGACCCCAGAATATCCGGTGGGCCGGCAGCATCGAGGCATCTCCAGCATGGCCAGCCGACGGACCGTGCGCGGGTCCGGGCGTCGCGTGGCCCTGCGCGGCGGCACTGCGCGGGGCGGCGCAGACTCGGCGAGCCCGCGCCGCCGGACTTCGGGCATGGGCCTAAAGTTTAGCGCCGCGGGAGGCCGCATGCCATTGCTCAACGCCCCAAGATGGCGCGAGTAAGGCGTGCCGGGTTGTTGCGCGGCCGAGCCGTGATACGCCGGCGGCCCGGGACTCGACCGGACCGCCGCCAGCAACCCCCTGTGACAGCGAAGAGGGAGCGCTGCCATGTACGCCAGGAGCTTCGGCGCGACGCGCGTCTCTGTGCCGGTGATCGGCCAGGGCACGTGGCACATCGACAGTTCGGACCGGACGGACGCGGTCCAGGCGCTGCGGGCCGGGATCGACGCCGGCATGACCCATATCGACACCGCGGAGATGTACGGGGACGCGGAGGCGATCGTCGCCGCCGCCGTCGCGGATTGCCGCGAGGAGGTGTTCCTCGTCTCCAAGGTGGTGCCCGGTAACGCGACGCGCCGGGGCGTCGCGCGGGCCTGTGAGGCGTCGCTCCAGCGTCTGCGGACGGACCGGCTGGACTGCTACCTACTGCACTGGCCGGGTCAGCACCCGCTCGAGGAGACGATCGCGGGCTTCGAGGATCTGCGCCGGGCCGGCAAGATCCTGTCCTGGGGCGTCAGCAACTTCGACGTCGAGGATCTCGATCGCGTCCGGGCCATCGCGGGGCCGGACCGGATCGCCTGCAATCAGGTCCTCTACCACCTGAACGAGCGGGCCATCGAGCACGCCGTGCTGCCCTGGTGCGAGAAGCACGGCGTCGCCATGGTGGGCTACTCGCCCTTCGGCAGCGGCGACTTCCCCGATCCGGCCAGCGCGGGCGGCCGCGTCCTGGCGGGCATCGCGCAGAACCACGGCACGACGCCCTACGCGGTGGCCCTCGCCTACCTGACCCGGCTGCCGGGCACGTTCACGATCCCCAAGACCGGTCGCCCGGACCGGGCCGTCGAGAATGCCGGCGCGGCGGACCTGCACCTCGGTGCGGCCGAGATCGCCCTGATCGACGCGCATTTCCCCCGCGGACCGCGGCCCCGGATGCTGCCGATGCTGTGAGCCGCGGGGCCGCTCAGGCCCGCAGCGCCAGGGCCACGGGATCCGCCGGCGCGGCGGCGCGGACGCGGTTGCGCCCGGCCTTCTTGGCCGCGTAGAGGGCCGCGTCGGCCGCCGTGAACAGCCCTTCGGGCGGATCGCCGCCGGCCGGATCGGCACAGGCGACGCCGATGCTCACCGTCGCGATGCCACCGACCTCCGGGGCGTGGGGGATGCGGAGGTTCACCACGGCCCGGCGGACGCGCTCCGCCGCGACGCTGGCGGCCGTCGCGTCGACGCCCGGCAACAGGGCGACGAACTCCTCGCCGCCGATCCGGAAGCTCAGCCCGGCGGTATCGAGGGAACGTTGCAGGCACTCCGCCACCGCCTTCAGCGCCTCGTCGCCGCGCTGGTGACCGAAGCGGTCGTTGAACTGCTTGAAGTGGTCGGCATCGACGATCAACAGCGCCAGGGGCGTCCGCAGCTGTGCGGCCCGCTTCCACTCCACGGCGAAGTGCTCGTCGTAGCTGCGCCGGTTCGGCAGGCCCGTCAGGCCGTCGGTCCGCGCGAGCACGGCGAGCGCGGCGTTGGCCTCGCGGCTGGAGGCTTCCGCGGCCACGTGGCGCCCGACCTCCCGGTGCAGCAGGATCGTCAGGCCGAAGGCGAGGAGGCAGAGGCACAGGATCAGGACGGCGACGATCGCCGCCTTGTAGATCCAGACGCTGCGGATGCTGTCGACGTCCGTCGCCACGGTCACGATCAGCGGCAGGTCGTCGAGGTCGGCGAAGCTGTAGACCCGCTCGACGCCGTCGAGGAACGAGCGTCCCTGGAACTCGCCGCGCGGCTTGGCCCGGTACATCTTGTAGCCGGGGCTCGCGCTGATGTTCTGGCCGAGCGCCTCCGGCCGTGCCGGCGCCCGGATCAGCAGCGTCCCGTCCCGGTGGAAGACGTTCAGAGCGATGCCGTCGTCGAAGTGCAGGCGCTCGAACAGCGCCTGAAAATGCGCGAGCCTGATCGATCCCGACACGATCCCGGCGAATGAGCCGTCGGGCGTCCGGATCCGCCGGGTCATGCGGATGATGGGCTCACCGGTCATGAGAGATACGGTCGGCCCGGACAGGATCAGGCCGCCTTCGGGATTCGACCGATGGAATTCGAATTCCGGCAGCGTGCGCATGTTGGGCCGGGTCCGCACGCCGGGATCGCTGGTCAGCCGGACGTCGCCGGCCGCGTCCGTGACGGCGATCGGACCGAGGCCGGAGCCCGCCACAGCCGTGTCGAACAGCGCCAGGCGCCGAATATCCGGGTCCAGGGCCGCGATGTCGGCGCGGCTCGCGAGCCGTGCGGAGTTCCGCAGCGAGAGGTCGTAGACCCGCAGGCTGTGGCCGACGCCCTCCTCGATCACCGCCAGGAGATTCCCGGCGTTGCGGCGGGCGTTGTGCCAAGCGACGTCCCGCAGATCCAGGCAGAGATAGACGCCGAGCAGCGCGAGGCAGAGCAGCAGGCATGTGCCGGCCGCCGCGATCAGGCGCGAGGCGCGATCGTCCAGGTGAGCTCTGATCGCTGTAGCGGTCGCGCGCAGGAGCATGGGCTCGATCGGGCTGCCACGAACCGCGCCATTGCGGTTGACGGGCTTACTGTTCACCCGATCTTACGTCCACGAAGATTGAAAAAGCGGTTATTGGCGGCACTAAGAAGCGCTGAATCGCCGCTAATACAAATACAGGCCGCCGCGGCTGTCAGTCCCGCCTCGACGCGGTCGCCTTAAGCCGGAGCCCAGGCGTAGTCGCGCGGATGCGCGACGGCGCGCGCCGCGGGCCGCCTCTCGCCCGCGACGCGCGCCGCCGCCTGGTCCCGACGAACGCGGAGACCGCGGAGCGTCAGTCACCGATGCCGAACAGCTTCTCGATGAAGTTGCGGTCGTCCTTCGGGGCGCGCCGCGACGGCGCGGCCTGACGCGGCGCCGGGGCGTCCGACTCGCCGAGGATCTGGCCCAGGAGCCCGCCCGGGCCCGCCGGGGCGGCACTCGCCACCGAGGCGGTCGTCTCCGGCTGGCGGCGCCAGCGGTTGAGGCCCGGGAGCGGGACCGGCGTCTGCCCCTTCAGGGCCTGGGTCATATAGGTCTTCCAGATCTCCGCCGGCAGGTTGCCGCCGGTGACCTTCTTGGTGAGCTCGCCGTCGTCGTTGCCGAGCCAGACGCCGGTCACGAGACTGCCCGAGAAGCCCATGAACCACGCGTCGCGATAATCCTGGGTGGTGCCGCTCTTGCCCGCGAGGTCCCAGCCGGGGATGTCGGCCTTCTTGCCGGTGCCGCTGACGAAGGTCTCGTGCATCATGGCGTTCATCATGCCGTCGGCGTTGGCGTCGATGACCCGGCCCAGACCGTTGTCGGAGCGCTTGTAGAGGACCTTCCCGTCCTGGCTCTTCACGGCGGTGACCACGTAGGGGATCACGCCGATGCCGCCGTTGGCGAAGGCCCCGTAGGCGCCGACCATCTCCAAGAGCGTGACCTCGGACGTGCCGAGGGCGATGGAGCCGTTGGCCTGGAGCGGCGAGGTGATGCCGAGCCGCTGGGCGGTCTGGACCACGGTCTTCGGCCCGACCTCCTGGCCGAGGCGCACCGCGACGGTGTTGAGCGACTGGGCGAGCGCTGTCCGCAGGGTGACGGGCCCCTCGTAGCGGTGGGAGTAGTTCTCCGGCGCCCAGTTGCCGATCCGGATCGGCGCGTCCTCCCGGACCGTGTCGGGCGTGGCGCCGTGCTCCACGGCCGCGAGGTACACGAAGGGCTTGAACGAGGAGCCGGGCTGACGCTTGGCGGTCGTGGCCCGGTTGAACTGGCTCTGCGCGTAGTCGCGGCCGCCGATCAGGGCTCGGATGGCGCCGTCCGGCCGCATCGAGACCAGCGCCCCCTGGCTGACGTTGTAGCGCGTGCCCTTGGCGTTGAGCTCGTCGGTGAGCGCCTTCTCGGCCGCCGCCTGGAGGCTCGGATCGACCGTGGTCTGGACCGTGATGTCGGTGTCGAACTTGCCGACGTAATCGTCGAGCACGTCCATCACGAGGTCGGCGACGTAGTTGGCCGACCCGCCGCCGCGGGCGTTGGCGGGCTTCGCCGGCTGGGCGAGCGCCACCTTGACGTCCTGCGCCGACGCGAAGCCCAGCTCCTGCATGGCGGCGAGCACCTGCGCGGCGCGGGCCTGGGCGGCCGGGAGGTTGCGATTCGGGGCGAGGCGCGAGGGCGCCTGCACGAGGCCGCCGAGCATCGCGGCCTGCGCGAGGCTCACCTCTTTGGCGGGCTTGCCGAAATAGCGCTGCGCCGCCGCCTCGACGCCGTAGGCGCCGGCGCCGAAATAGACGCGGTTCAGGTAGAGTTCGAGGATCTCGTCCTTCGTGTACTTGTGCTCGAGCCAGAGCGCGAGGATCGCCTCCTGGATCTTGCGCGAGGCCGAGCGCTCCGGGGTCAGGAACAGGTTCTTGGCGAGCTGCTGGGTGAGGGTCGAGCCGCCCTGCGCCACGCCGCGCCGGGTCAGGTTCTGGCCGATGGCACGCATGATGCCAACCGGGTCGACGCCGAAATGCTGGTAGAAGCGCCGATCCTCGATCGCCACGAAGGCGCGCGGCAGGTAGGGCGGCAGCTCCTTGATCGACACGACGCGGCCGCCGGTCTCGCCGCGGTTGGCGAGCAGGGAGCCGTCGCTCGCCAGGATCGCGATGTTGGGCGGACGCTTCGGCACCGCGAGCTGGTCGATCGGCGGCAGCTGCGAGGCGTGGTAAGCGATGAGCCCCGCGAGCCCGATCACCCCCCAGAGGCCGAGGACGACGCAGCCGTAGACGATGCGGCCGAGCCAGGAACGCCGGCGTCGGCCGCGACCCGAGGCCTTCGCCCGCCCCGTTGTCCGCGCCGGCGCCTTGTTCGGCTGCCGCGCTCCGCCGCCCGATCGCTTCGCCACGCCGTCTCCTGCCCCGGGGCGGTCCTCACGGGTCAGGCGCAGGTCGAGTTCGCCGCGATCCCGCGCGCGCCCTTCGGGCACGTCGAAGTTCGGCTCAATCCTGCCCCGACCCTTGGCCATGCATCCCGTTCTCGAATGTTCCGCCGCGATGCGCGACCGTCAGGCACGCCGCAGGACGGTTTCCGCACGCCAAATGCGGCGGTTTCGCGCCCCGTCCGGCAACGACACCGGGGCCGGCACCGCCGGCGATCCTTGTCGAAACCGTTTGTGACCGCTTCGCGGTACGGTGCGGAAAAAGGCTGGCCAATCCGTTAAGGACCGCGCCGGACGGTCGGGATCGAGCCCGGCCACCGCGTGCCGGGAGGACGCCGCCCTAGCGCGCGGCGCCCTGAAGCTCGCCGGTGCTCGCCAGGATCGTCTCCTGCAGCGCGGTCGCCGCCGCGTGGTGGCGACCCGGGCCGAGCACGACGAACTCGACCGCGCCGAGCGGCGGCAGGCCGGCCGCCTCGGAGATCGCGGCGAGGCCCGGCGGCAGGATCTTGGCCGAGTGCGGCGCGATGCCCAGGCCCGCCTCGACGGCGGCCCGCAGCCCCATCAGGCTTCCGCTGGTGCAGGCCACCCGCCAGGACCGGCCCACCGCCTCGAGGGCGTCGAGCGCCAAGGTGCGGGTCATCGACGGTGGCGGGTAGAGCACAAGGGGCAAGGGCTTGGCTCGATCCGGCACGAGGCCGGGCCGGCCCGTCCAGATCAGATCCTCCGCCCAGGCCAAGGTCCCGCGCGGGTCGCCGCGCCGCCGCTTGCAGAAGATCACGTCGAGCTCGCCCGCATCGTAGCCCTGGTAGAGGGCGCGGCTCAGCCCGACCGTGATCTGCAGATCGACCGCGTCGTGCCGATCGGCGAAGCGGGCCAGGACCTGTGCCAGGGTCGACAGGGTGTAGTCCTCGGAGACGCCGAGCCGGATTCGGCCACGCAGGCCTTCCGGCGAGAAGAAGGCGCGCAGCCGGTCCTGCGCGTCCACCACGTCGCGGGCGAAGCCGATCATGGCCTGACCGTCCGGCGTGGGCGCGACCCGGTGGGTGTCCCGCGTCAGGAGCGCGCGACCGAGCGCCTGCTCGAGCCGGGCGATGTGCCCGCTCACCGTGGATTGCCGCAGACCGAGAGCCTGCGCCGCGGCGGTGAAGCTGCGGCTCTCGACGACGGCCAGGAACGAGCGCAGCAGCTCGATGTTCGGGTTGCCTATCATGAGTCACGATAACCGATATCGGTAACCTGCGGGCGCCGCGCGGCGTTAGGGTTCGGGACAGCCCCGTCCCAGAGCCGCGCCGCGAAGCCTTGCCCGATGTCCGCACCAGTTATCGTGACCACGCTGTTCGTCGGCGGCCTCATGGCGATCCCGACGCTCGGGAAATGGGCGACGCAGGTCACAGAGGTGCTCGCCTCCCTGCTGGCGATCGCCACCGTGCTGGTCGCGATCCTGTATCTCTGCGATCGCTGGCCCGACTACTTCGCCAATCCGCGGATGCCGGTCGGCCTGACGGCGACGCCCTTCGCCGACTGAGACGATGACCGGTCCCGCGCGAGCTCGGAGACCGGGGAGCGGTCTCTTCGCCGGCGCCGCCCTGGCGTTCGTCGCCGGCTTCGTCGACGCGGCGGCCTTCATCGCCCTGACCGGACTCTTCACCGCACACGTCACCGGCAACTTCGTCCTGATCGGCGCCGAGCTGGTCGCGAGCTCCAGCGGCGTGGTTGCCAAGCTCCTGGCGCTGCCCGTCTTCGTCGGAGCGGTGGCGGGGGCTCGAATCCTGGCCCTGGCGCTGGAGCGACGGGCTTTCGACCCCCTGCCCTGGCTCCTCGCCGTGGAGGTGACCCTGCTCGCGGGATTCGGGCTGTGTGGCACTGTGTGGTCGCCCCTCAGCGGAGCGGACAGTGCCGCTTCCATCGCCGTCGGCATGCTCGCGGTCGCGGCCATGGGGTTACAGAACGCCATCGGCCGCCTGTCTCTCGGCCATCTCGCCCCCACCACGGTTATGACGGTGAGCGTCAGCCAGGCCGTCATCGACGCGACCGACCTCGTCCTGGGACGCGGCCCACAGCGCGATCAGACCCGGGAGAGGTTCCTGCGCGTGCTCCCGGCGATCGCGGCCTTCGCCGCGGGCGCGCTGTTCGGCGCCTTCGGGATCGCCCATCTCGCCTTCGGTAGCATCGTCCTGCCGCTCGGCGTTCTGACGGCCCTGATCGTCCTGGCCGCGGCGCCAGGAGACGCCGGTGCCGGGCCGTGAGGAGCCGCGCCGCGCGGCGCTCGGGCGGCGACCGCCGTCACCGCTCGGCCGGCGGTTCGGGGGATGGCTTACCCAACACCCGTCGCGCCTCGGCGAGCAGCACGGGATGGCGGGCCGCCTGCGGACCGGAATCCGGCGTCTCGCGGCCGAGCTGTGCGATGCGCGCCCCGAACAGGCGCCGGCGCAGACCGAACCGGCGGACGCTCATCAGCAGCGCCTGAAGCACGAGGCGGACGGCCTCGGTCCGCTCGCGCTCCTCCACGATCGCCGCCGCGAGAGCGGCCTCGCGCCGGAGCGCGGCATCGAGCTCCTCCCGGACGGCGGCGCGGGCCGCCTCGTCCTTGCGCGCCGCGTCGAGCTGGATCCGGCATTCCTGGAGCGCGCTGAGCAGCAGAAGCTCCTGCGCGGACGCATCCCTCATCAAGGCCTCCCGGGGCGCCGTCTCCCGTCCGACGACGGGGCGTTCCGCCCGATCACCGTCGCGCCGGCCGCGGACCGGCCCGCGCGCATCCACGTGCGACGCCATAGCGAGCGCGGCCGCTGGCCGGAAGCCGCCGACCGGATTATTCGGCACCCGCACCGCGAACCACGGGGGAATCGGGGACGTGCAGATTCGGATCGCTCTGGCCTTCGGGGCCATCACGCTGGGAGGTGGCGCGCTGGCACCCGCCCCGGCCCAGGCCTACCAGCTCGACACGGTGAACCTGGTCGGCTGCGCGCAGGAGGGCGGCGTCTGCCGGATGCCCTATCCCACCAACGTCTATTATGGCGTGCCCGGCCGGACGAACGGCCGGCCGTTCCCGCAGGGCGGCGTCGTGCCCTGCAACACCCAGACCTTCGGCGATCCGGCGCCGGGCCAGGCGAAGAGCTGCTGGTACGCCCCGCGGATCAACGCGGGCGGCGGTGGGGGCTACGGCGGCGGAGGCTACGGCGGTGGCGGCGGGGGTGCCTACGGCGGCGGGGGCGGCTACCGGAATGACGGCTACGACGACCGGCGCGACGCCTACCGCGACCGCCGCGACTACGACCGCCCGCCGCCGCGCCGCTCCTACGACGACGATTACGGGCCAGGGCCACGCCGCTACCGGGGTGATCCCGACGAGTACTGATCTCGGTCGAGCAGGGCAGGCACGGGAACGTATTTGCCCTGTTAACCGCGATCCGGCATCGTCCGGCTCCGCGGAGCCACGAGACGGGACGGAGGAGCTGATGACGGAGAATCGCCGCGGCACCTTCCGGAAGAACGCCTTCACGTTCGGCGCCGTGCTGCTCGACGGCGGCGAGGTGAGCTGCCTGGTCTGGGACGCCACCGACGTCGGCGCGCAGATCGAGGTCGAGGACGATCAGGCCGTGCCGGACCGCTTCGCGCTTCGTGTCAGCACGGGCACCGAACCGCGCCCGGCCACCGTGGCGTGGCGGCGCAGCCGGCGGATCGGTATCGCCTTCGACGGCTGAGGTCCCTCAGGTCGCCTGCAGGGCCGGGCTCTGCTTAGGCCCGGACCCGGCCAGCCGGAACCGGCGCGGCCGGACGAACAGCAGGTCGAGCGCCGTCCCGCGGACCAGCCGCTCCAGCATGAGCGGCAGGATTACCGCCATCGCCATGACGGTCAGGCTCGCGAGGCCGATATCGGTGATCGCGCCGGTGCGCACGAGGATCTCCCGTGTCGCCGCCATCGGCAGCGAGAAGGCGAGGTAGATCACGATCGAGCGCTGGCCGCAGGTCCGGACCGCCTCGGCGACCGGACCGCCGGCGCGGCCGATGAGAGCCGCCGCCACCACGATCGCGAGGGCTCCGGCCGCGCCGAGGGCGAGGCTCACCAGCGGCAGGCTGGCGAGGGTCGGATGATCCGGCAGGCCCGACGGGGTCAGCGCGAGCCAGCCTTCCAGGACCGCCCAGGCGCCGAGGCCGCAGAGGGCGAGCGGGACGCGGCGGCGCGCCGCGTCGGCGAGCGCGAAGATCCGCCCGGCGAACAGGTAGCCCGCGACGAAGTAGACGTAGCGGGCGCAGAACTCCTCGATCAGGGTCGAGTCGCTGCGGATGTCGGCGATCTGCAGCAGGGCGGCGCCGGCGAGGAGCACGCCGCCGGGCACGCGGCGCAGGGCCTTGGTGACCACCGAGAACACCGCCAGCAGGTAGATGAACCAGAGGCTGGAATAGGGCTCGATCAGCGCGTGGGCGAGATGCGCCGCGAAGGCCGCAGGACCGGCATCGCCGACGATCTTGCCGTACTTGGCGGCCGACTGGATCACCAGCCAGAGCAGGTAGAAATAGGCGAAGTGGACGACCCGGCGGTCGAAGAACAGGCGCCAGTCGCGGTCGATCACCCGCCCGACGAACAGTCCGGAGAGCAGGAAGAAGTCCGGGATGCGGAACGGCTTCGCGAAGGCGACGACCGGGTGGAGGAAGCCCTCGCCGCCCATGGCCTCGCCGGTGCCGATGACCGAATGCATCATGACGACCAAGAGGATGCAGATCCCCTTGGCGATATCGACCCAGGCGAGTCGATCCCCCGTATCCCCGACCCCGGCCATCGTCCGAACCCTCGCGATCGGGGCGATCCTGGACCGGTTCGGGTTGACGGCAAGGAACGGGGCGGCGGCCACCTGCGGATGTGACGAACGCCCGGTAAACGCCGGCCGGGCAGGTGTCAGATCTTGCGGCGCGCCGACTTCCGCTCGCGGGTCATGCGCGTGGCGGCGTGGAAATCGTCGGGCTTGCCGCGGACCCAGACGAGGAAGCGCGCGATCTCCGGATCGGCGCGCAGCGCCTCGACGTCGGCGAGGCGCTTGGCGATCTCCGCCTCGCTGTAGCGGGCGTGGATCGCCGAGTGGCAGATCTGGTGCAGCCGGACCGTGCCGCGATGGGTCCCGCCCTTCAGCTTCGGCGTGAGGTGATGGAGGCTGGAGCGGGCGCAGCGAGGGATCGGGCGCTCGCAGAGGGGGCAGACCGGGTCCGGCGGGCCCGGGACGCCCGGCGCGTCCGGATCCTCGGCGCTCCAGCGCTGCGAGCGCCGTCCGACCACGCGAGCCTCCCTCTCCTACCCCTGCTGGTCCACCGGCTGCGGGCAGGCCGGACCGACGCCCTGTCCGAACAGCGCCTCGGCCTCGCGATCCCGGCTCCCCAGGATAGAGACGTGGTCCCCCGGGATCACGTCGATCCGCGCCCGCGGGCCGGCCGCCTGGGCGAGGTTCCGCGCCAGCTTGGCCGGCACCACCGTGTCGTCGCGGCCCTGCACGATCAGCACGGGCGCCGACCCGTCGCGGATGCGCAGGTCCGAGCGGTACGTGTCGCGCAGGAGCCAGATCGGGGCTAGCGGGACATGCAGCCGCACGGTGTGGGTCATCGAATCGAACGGCGCCTCCAGGTACAGGCCGATCGTCGGCACCCGTTCGGCGACGGCCACGGCCACGGCGGCCCCGAGGGAGTGTCCGTGGAGGAGGATCGGCGCGTCGGGCGCCCGCGCCCGCGCGGCCTCGACGGCCGCCAGCCCGTCGCGGATCAGCCCGTCCTCGCTGGGGCTGCCGGTGGAGCCGGGATAGCCGCGATAGGCCACAGTGAGCACGCCCCAGCCGCGCGCCCGCCAGGGCTCCGCGGCGAAGCGGGCCGCGTGCGGCTCGGGGCGGGAGCCGTTGCCGTGGAAGCTCACGACGACGCCGCAGCCCGGCCGCGGAGGCCGCCACAGGCCGTGCAGGGTCTCGCCGTCGGGGGTCGCGACCGTGATCGTCGCGAGGCCCGGCGGGATCGTCCACGGGTTCTGCGGCCCGAAGGCGCCCGGATAGAGGAACCGGCGCTGCCCGAGCGCGAGCGCGGCGCAGGCCAGCCCGCAGACGAGGAGCGCGGCGAGCAGGAGGCCGGCGATGAGGCGCATTGCGGTGCGATCGCGGTGTGATTGGGTGCGGGAGAACGCGTGCGTTCGGACGAACGGTTTCGGGGATGTGTTTTCTAGGGCGGCCGGTCAGCATTGACAAAGCCGTCCGTGGGCCCGAGTCTGGAACCGTTCCGAGGGGGGCCCTGAAGAGGGCTGAGATTGGGCACGCTGCCCTGACCCTTGAACCTGATCCGGCTCATACCGGCGGAGGGACGGGAACCTGCGGTCGCATCTCGCGCGACCTCATCTCATCTCGGCCATCGCGTGGACCGGACCGCTCCAGCACGAGGAGAGGCCCACGATGAACGCACCCGTTCTCCCGAAGGACGTGAAAGGCAGCCCCGAGACCGTGACCACGGGTCCGGTCACCGGATCGCGCAAGGCGTACGCGAACCCGGCCGGGCGGCCGGACATCCGCGTTCCCTATCGCGAGATCGTCCTCTCCGATCCGAAGGAGGAGCCGGTGCGGGTCTACGACCCGTCGGGCCCCTATACCGAGACCGATGCCCGTATCGATCTCAACGCCGGCCTTCCCGGCGTGCGCGAGCCCTGGGTCGCGGCCCGCGGTTACGCGGCCGTCGCGCCGCGCGCGGTGAAGCCCGAGGATAACGGATTCGCGGGCGACAAGCTCGTGGCCCCCTGCCCCGCCGAGCGGACCATCCGCAAGGCGGCCCCGGGCCAGATGGTGACCCAGTACGAGTTCGCCCGCGCGGGGATCATCACCGAGGAGATGATCTACGTCGCCCATCGCGAGAACGTCTGCCGCGAGGCCATGCTCGCGGGCGCCGAGGCCGCGCTCGCGGACGGCCAGAGCTTCGGGGCCTCGGTCCCGCCCTTCATCACCCCGGAATTCGTGCGCGACGAGATCGCCCGCGGCCGGGCGATCATCCCGGCCAACATCAACCACACCGAGCTGGAGCCGATGGCGATCGGCCGGAACTTCCTGGTCAAGATCAACGCCAACATCGGCAACTCCGCCGTGACCTCCTCGGCCGCCGACGAGGTCGAGAAGCTCGTCTGGTCGATCCGCTGGGGCGCCGACACGGTCATGGACCTGTCCACCGGCCGCAACATCCACAACATCCGCTCGTGGATCATCCGCAACAGCCCGGTCCCGATCGGCACGGTGCCGATCTACCAGGCGCTGGAGAAGGTCGGCGGCGACCCGCTCAAGCTCGACTGGGAGGTCTTCAAGGACACGCTGATCGAGCAGGCCGAGCAGGGCATCGACTACTTCACCATCCATGCCGGCGTGCGCCTCGCCCACGTGCCGCTGACCGCGCGGCGCGTCACCGGCATCGTCTCGCGCGGCGGCTCGATCATGGCCCGCTGGTGCCTCGCCGGGCACCGGGAATCGTTCCTCTACGAGCGGTTCGACGAGATCTGCGACATCATGCGGGCCTACGACGTGTCGTTCTCGCTGGGCGACGGCCTGCGCCCGGGCTCGATCGCCGACGCCAACGACGCCGCGCAGTTCGGCGAGCTGGAGACGCTGGGCGAGCTGACCAAGGTCGCCTGGGACAAGGGCTGCCAGGTGATGATCGAGGGCCCCGGCCATGTGCCGATGCACAAGATCAAGGTCAACATGGAGAAGCAGCTGAAGGAGTGCGGCGAGGCGCCGTTCTACACCCTCGGCCCGCTGACCACCGACATCGCCCCCGGCTACGATCACATCACCTCGGGCATCGGCGCCGCCATGATCGGCTGGTTCGGCACCGCGATGCTCTGCTACGTCACCCCGAAGGAGCATCTCGGCCTGCCGGACCGGGACGACGTGAAGACCGGCGTCATCACCTACAAGATCGCCGCCCACGCCGCAGACCTCGCCAAGGGGCATCCCGCCGCGCAGCTCCGGGACGACGCGCTCAGCCGCGCCCGGTTCGACTTCCGCTGGGAGGACCAGTTCAACCTGGGCCTCGATCCGGATACCGCCCGGCGCTTCCACGACGAGACCCTGCCGAAGGACGCCCACAAGGTCGCGCATTTCTGCTCGATGTGCGGGCCGAAATTCTGCTCGATGAAGATCACGCAGGACCTGCGCGCCGAGGTGCTGGCGATGGAGGAGGCCGGCGAGGTCGTGGGCGCGGCGCCCGCGATGTCGAAGGCCGAGGCCGAGGCCGGCATGCGGGCGAAGTCGCAGGAATTCCTGGCCGAGGGCGGCAAGCTCTACGTCGACGCCGCCGAGTGAGATGGCGGCACGCCCGGTCCGCTCAGGATTCGGGCGCGCCGCAGCCCCGCCCCGGCGTTCCGCCGTGCGGGGCCTCGATATCGAGAATGTCGCCCGGGCGGGCGCCGTAGGCATCGTGCAGCGCCGCGAGCATCAGATCCGCGGCGATGCCCGTGTCGGGCGGCGATCCCAGCTCCACTTGGCGCGCGAAGTTCTCCGCCGGGTCCGCCTGGACGTATCCGAGCGCCGCCAGAGCCTGCCGTGCCGTCGCATCCAGCCGCAGGCGCCTTCGGCCGGGTGGCCCGTAGGCGCCCGACGCGGCCTCGCAGAACATCCGCGTATCCCGATCCTGGAAGATGCACTGGACGTAGCGCTGCGCCTGTCCGTGCGGCGCGACGACGATGAAGCGGTCGCGCGAGACGTCGACCGGCCCGCGCCCGTGGATGGCGTCGAGCCGCTCCGCGACGGCGCAGCGGTGCTCGCGGATGAACAGCGCGCGCGTACCCGGATCGCGAGCCGCGGCCGGCGCGGCGAGCGCGGGACTGGTCGCCAAGACGAGCATCGCCGAGATCCTGTACATCGCGTACTCCACGCTGCGCGGGGCGGGCCGCGGCCCCGTCGCGGGAAGACGAACCGGCTGGGCGCCGAGTCGACCCAGGAGAAAATTCAGCACGGATTTGTGTCGCCTCGGTAACGCGATGTTCATCGCATCTCCGATCCCGCCGCATCATCCGGTGGACCGGCGGTCGCCATTAAGGAACGATTAGGCAGGACTGCGCCTCAATCCTTCGATCACAGGATCGCAGGAGACCGGCGATGGAGATCCGAACGCTGACATCCACGACGCCGGGGCCGCAGGGCCTCGACGCGCTCGGAGCGACGGCCGCCGCCGCCGTGACGCAGCAGGCGCCCGAGCCCGAGACCTCCGCCAAGCCGCTCGAGCCCGCGGTGAAGCTCGACATCGGCACGAACGGCGGCAAGGCGCGGTACATCCAGGATCCGGACACCAGCTCGATCGTGTTCCAGGTGGTCGATCCGTCGTCCGGCAACGTGATCGACCAGCTCCCGAGCGAGACCGCCCTGCGCAATCGCGCCTACGATTCCGCCCGCAGCACGCAGGGTTCGCAGAGCGGCAGCCTCTCCCGCGTCGCCTAAGCGGAGTCGCTCAGGCGCGCAGCCGGCGGACCGCGTCATCGACCGGCGGCGCGGCCAGGCCGAACTGCGCCAGCGGCAGGATCTCCACCGGCGCGTCCCGCCGCGCGACGAGCACGCTGTTCTCAGCGACCGTCGTCCAAGTGCCGTGATCCCGGTCGAGCGGCTCCGAGGCGACGACCACGCCGCCCTCCGAAGCGCGGTAGTAGAGCGAGTTCGCCCTGTCGTTCGCGGCGTAGCGGAACGCGTAGAGATCGCGCCCGTCGGCCAGCGCCGCGGTGAACCGGAACGGATGCGGCCCGGCGAGATCCGTGAGGCGCGCGAGCGCGCGCGCCGTCGCCTCGACAGGATCGCGGCGCGGCCCCTGTCCCATCAGGCCGCAGCCCAGCAGCCCGAGGAAGATCGCTTCGGAATCGGTGGTCCCCGCGCGCGACGGGTACAGCTCGTCCGGGATCAGCGCCTCGACCGGGCGCCGCAGGCGGCTCCAGTCGCCGATATAGCCGTTGTGCATGAACAGCCACGGACCGCAGGCGAAGGGATGGCAGTTCGGCCGGGTGATCGGCGTCCCGGTCGCGGCGCGCACGTGCGCGAAGAACAGGTGCGAGTGCAGGTGCCGGCACAGGTAGCGCAGGTTGTCGTCCGACCAGGCGGGCTGGACCTCGCGGTACCGGCCGGGCTCCGGGTGATCGCCGTACCAGCCGAGCCCGAACCCGTCGCCGTTGGTCGCCGCGGTCGATTCGAGCGCCGCGATGCTCTGCGAGACGAGGCTGTGGGACGGCTCGGTGACGTAGTGCTCCAGCGGGATGGTGCGTCCCGCATAGGCGATCCAGCGGCACATCGACGGGCTTCTCCGGGTGTCTGTCGACCGGCTGATCCGGGACGATCGTGGACAAAGCGCGGCACCTTGAGCGCGCGGTCGATCACGATCCGTCGCGAAAGGCGTGCCGCGGCCCGTCTCAGACGCCGTGCGTCTGGAGCCAGCTCTCCAGAAGGGCCACCTGCCAGAGCTTCGAGTTGCCCTTGGGCGTCAGCGTGCCGTCGGGATCGGCGAGCAGATGATCGACGTAGGCGCGGTTGAAGATGCCGCGCGCGCGCGCCTCGGGCCGGTCCAGCACGTCGCGGACGTAGTCGAGGAACGGGCCGCGGATGTGCTTCAGCGCCGGAACGGGGAAATACCCCTTCTCGCGGTCGATCACCTCGGCCGGGACGACCGCCCGCGCGGCCTCCTTGAGGATGTACTTGCCGCCGTCCCGGACCTTGAGCTCCGCCGGGATGCGGGCCGCCAGCTCGACGAGGTCGTGGTCGAGGAACGGCACCCGCGCCTCGAGGCCGCAGGCCATCGTCATGTTGTCGACCCGCTTGACCGGATCGTCGACCATCATGACCTCCTGGTCGAGTTGCAGAGTCTTGTCGATGGCGCTGTCGCTCCGCGAGTTCGCGAAGAAGGTCGCGATATAGTCGGTGCTGTGATCGCCGCCGACCATGTCGGGCGTCAGGGCCTCCCGCATCTCGGCATGGTCGCGGTCGAAATACGCCTTCGCGTAATCGGCGACCGGGTCCGTCGAGCCCATCAGCTTCGGATACCAGTGATAGCCGCCGAACACTTCGTCGGCGCCCTGCCCACTCTGGATCACCGTCACGTGCTTGGCGACCTCCTGCGAGAGCAGGAGGAAGGCCACCGCGTCGTGGCTCATCTGCGGCTCCGACATCGCCGCGATGGCCGCGGGCAGCGCCTCCAGTGTCCGGGTGCCGTCGACCGCGAGCTTCGTGTGGTCGGTGGCGAAGGTCTCGGCGATGATGTCCGAGTACTTGAACTCGTCGCCTTCGACGCCGTTCACCGCGTCGAAGCCCACCGAGAAGGTCTTGAGGCCGCGCTGGCCACCGCGCGCCAGCAGGGCCACCAGCAGCGAGCTGTCCAGGCCGCCCGAGAGGAGAACCCCCGTCGGGACGTCGGCGACCTGCCGGCGCTCGACCGCGGTGCCGAGGGCGTCGAGGACGGCCTCGCGCCAGTCCGCCTCGGTCCGGCCACGGTCGGCCGCGCGGGGGCCGATCGCCAGGGTCCAGTAGGTCGACGCGTGCCGCGTCCCGTCCCGCTCGATCGTCAGGATCGTCGCCGGTGGCAGCTTGCGCACGCCCTTGAGGATGGTGAGCGGGGCCGGGACGCCCGCGTGCCAGCTCATGTAGTGGTGGAGCGCGACCGGATCGACCGCGGTATCGACGTCGCCGGCGGCGAGCAGGGCCGGGAGCGACGAGGCGAAGCGGAAGCGGCCCTTCGTCTCGCTGTAATAGAGCGGCTTCACGCCGAGCCGGTCGCGCGCCAGCACGACCCGCCCGGAATCCCGCTCCAGGATCGCGAAGGCGAACATGCCGGCGAAGCGCTCGACGCAGGCAGGTCCCCAGGCGTGGAAGGCCTTGAGCACCACTTCGGTGTCGCTCGTCGAGAAGAACGCGTAGCCCTTCGCCTCGAGTTCGGCGCGCAGCGCGCGGAAATTGTAGATGCAGCCGTTGAACACGAGCGCGAGCCCGAGGGCGGGATCGATCATGGGCTGCTGCCCGGCCTCGGACAGGTCGATGATCTTGAGCCTGCGATGGCCGAAAACGACCCGGCCGGAACCGAAGAGCCCCGCTGCGTCGGGCCCGCGCGGCCGCAGAGATCCCATCATCGCGTCGACGGCGGCGGGGTCCGCCGGCCGGTCGAAGCAGATCTCGCCGCAGATTCCGCACATGGTGTCAGCAGGGTCTCGGTCCGGCGCCACGCGCGCTTCTTCGAGCCAAAACGGCTCGCGCGCCGCGGCGTTCCGCCGACCCGGCCGGGACGCCGCGCCGGGCTCACGCGGGGTCGCCCGGGGATCACGACCGGGAGATGCCGGACCCGTTTGACGCCATCGCCGTCGAACTGCTAGACCATGGCCGTACATGAGCGCACGGCGCCGTTCGGAGTTCGCGCTCCGCGACAGACCTTATCCGTGCCGACCATGTTGGCGGGCGTAGTTCAGTGGTAGAACGTCAGCTTCCCAAGCTGAATGTCGTCGGTTCGATCCCGATCGCCCGCTCCAACTAACTCCTTGTAGATATTGAGATTTCTTGTGCCCTGAGCGGTCGAGGTGTTCCCTGTCGTTCCCCAGGTTGCCGAGAAGCTGCTTCGGCTCGGCCGCAGCCTGCTTGCGGGATCCAGCTTGGCGGTATGAGTGCCGTTTTCATGACGGCTGACACGTCGGACGAGAAGCCAGACTGAACCAGAAGGTTTGCCCAAACGAACTGCCCGGCGAGAGGAGGGTTTCGACTGCCGCGCTCGAGTCGATCAAAGCGAGTGTTCGGCCTTGCGCCATGAGCGGACATCAGCTGAACGCCCGGTAGCGACAATCAGTTTCGGATGACCGACCGTCTGGTGTCGACCCTTTGCAGAAGGTGAAACGTCCGTTTACGGGTTGATAGGTTGGCGCCCTAAGACCGCGACGGGTGGTTTTGCGACGTTCCGCTTAGCAGCGACCACGCGCGGAAGCGGACGCTGCTGATCAGACAGATGCGATCGCTGCCTGACCAGCGAAACCAGCATGATCTTTAAGCGTTGAGGCCGGCCTGCTGGAGATCATCATGTTTGCCAGGGTCTTCGTTGCTGCCGTTATCGGCGCCGTCGGGTCGGGCCTTGCGCATGCAGAGACAGGCGCACCCAACGCGGCAGGCACGGCAACCACGACAACCCGCCAAACCCTTGACACCGGGGCTGGAGCCTCCGACGGAAGCATACCGGCCTCCTCGGTGGGTGGGGGTATCATCGGCAGCGAGGCCGTACACGGCACGGGCGCTCACGAGGCGAAAGGCCTGTCACCTGAGTCGTCACGCCCCCCGTCCGGGAAGAAGTGACGGACGCCTGCTCAGGCGGATGTCGGCACGCGCGTCCCGCGGGAGTTGAGCGTGCCGATGCTCTCGGCCAGCGTTTCGGCTGCGGCCCGGATTGCCTCGGCGGCATCAGGCTCACCCCTGCCCGCTAAGCTTCGCCGGCAGCGGCTCAGCTCCTCTTCGAGATCTCGTGTCAGCACGTGGTCTCCGAGGCTCGATAGCAGCCGCTGCACCGTGTCGGTCAACGCCGGCAGCCGTGCGGCCGGCACGTCATCGATTAACGTCGCGAGGGTCCGCCAGACTTCGGCGGCCAGCGTGTTCTGCATGCTCTCGGAAGCGACGACGCCGATCGCCGCGATAGCCAGGATCGCATCATCCACCCCCCGATCGGCATATACGATCCGGGACGCGCTGTTTTCCGGGATCGCATCGGCGCTACTCCAGCGCGCGATGATGTCCCGCAGGCAATGGCACACCAGGATCGCCGGTTGCGGGTTTTGCTTCGATGTCGAGGCGGTCGTCCAGGCAATCGAGTAAAGCTGCTCGATCCCGAAGCCGGCATCGCTGTCGATCGTCCGGCGGGGTTCGATCTTGATAGCGGCAGTGATCGACCGATCGAGTGCCAGCAGCGCGTCGCCCAGCAGGGATCGGGCAGCGTGAATGCAAAAAAGCGGGTCGCGGAAGGCGAGGTTGGTGCCGACGCGGGCGATGATCTCGATCTCGGCGTCATGCTCCGCTGCGGACCGCTCGATCGTCGCGAGGTCGATACCGCACACCACGCCGTAAGCGTCCGTTCGGACGGTCTGCGACCACGACAGACCGGCGCGCGGTGTACGCCGGGTGCCCGCGATCATGCCCCCGTCCACGGCGCGGGCCTTGATCGTATGATCGTGGATCGCGGTGATGACGGAATGCGGCCGCATTTGATCGATGGTGCTGTAGATCAGGATCACCACCATGCACAGCGCCGCGCCCGTCATCAGGAGCGACAGTAGTGCCCCGATGATCGGTTTATGGTCGGGATTGGCGCTGCCAAGCGTCAACAGCACGAAGACGCTGAGACCTACGAAGAAGCCGAAACTCAGCTTGTTCGAGCGTCGCTGGATGAATTGGTCGTAGACGTGCGTGGAGAGGGTCGAGGCGGTTTGCTGTACGGCAATCAGCAGGAGGGAAAACGTGATCGACGTGACCGTGATCATACCCGACGCGACGGTACCGAGCAGGCTTGCGATTGCGCCCGTGTCCCCAAGCAGATGGGCGAGCCAGGGGAGCGGTGTAGGGCCAGGGCGACCCCACAGCGCGTCATCGAGCAGATAGCTCAGCGCGAACAGGCTCAGGAACGCCGCAACGACGATCAGTGGAAGGCCGATGAACTCCCGTAAAGACCGCCGAATAAGCGCCAGAATTTGGTCGCGGGCCCGATTTACGATTTTCATTCGGTTTTATTGAGCATACTTCTAGATCGTCTCGTTGGGTCGAATTCTGGACTTGGATCGATTTTAGATCAGCGGAAAACCATCATCCGCTGACCGTTGATTGCACAGCTCGTCTGATCGATCAGCGCTTCATGTTCTCGGGCAGATGCTCGATAGGGTCGACTCTTCCGCTGCTTCCGCTCCCCTGGACCGGTCCCCCCTTCATCACATCAGTGGACGAGCTGATGGCGCTCGGCGCAGAGACGCGGCCGGTCGGCTGATTGGCCGGCGCGGTGGAGCTGTCCGCATTGTGTGTCCCGGAAGGCAGGGTTCCTGGAGTTGGCTGATCAATCCTGCTGCCAACCGACTGCGCTTGTGCCGCGAAACCGACACCCGCAAGCGTGAGACCCGCTGCCATACCCAGGAACCGAACTGCCATACCGCCATCCCCCAGGTTTGCAGAAACAACACAGAAACACTGCGCCAACACAAACTCACGAGCTTGGTTCCTCAGGGCGTTAGGCCGTTCGGGCCAATAGCAGTTTGGGTCAGCCTCGCTTCAGATGTTTCGAGATCCGATGATACAGGCGGGCACAGCCCGTCGGGTTGGCGACCGTCGGTCTTGGATTTGTATCTATCGCTCATGCAGCGCAGGTGACGGGCGTCTGCTTTCGAGAAGCGCCGCGGCACGCTCGAAAGGCTCATATGGGTCGAAGGCGGGCCGTCTGTTTCAGTGCAATGGGTCAGGGCTCGCTTCCCATCCCGAGCCGAAATTGCCGGAGGGCTTACGAATAGCCGCTCTCGGAAACAGCCAAGGGCCGACTTTATGGCATCCTTGGGCGTACAGCAGCCCATTCAATGGAAGCGGTCGGTCGGTTCAGACGAGCTCATGCTCCGCGCCAGCAGAATGCCCGCCACCACGAGTGCCTGTCTCAGCACAGGGAGCATTTCCTTGGCGCTGTCCTGCTCAATGAGCCCGTGCGCGATCAGCAGGTAGTCAGCTACGGCTTCCAGGGCTGAGCCGGGTGGCGTCGTCGGGCTCGTAGGCGGAGGGACAAAGCGCGCGAGGGTGCCGTAGGCACTCAGCGGCTCCGAGCCGCTGGGGATGATCTCGGTTAGTGAGCCTAGGTAGCCCAGGAAGGTCTGCCCCGGTGGACCATAGGATGGCACGGCGCCGATCATCACCCAGGCGTGGCTGCCATCGGCCCGACGTAGGCGAGTGCGGAGGCTGTACTCGCTCTGCTGATCACGGACGCTGCGCAGGAAAGTGACGGCAGTCTCGTAGTCGTCAGGATGCATGCAGGTGAGCCATCCGTGTCCCACGGCTTCAGCAGCTGCCTGGCCGGTGAATGCGGCCCACTCGGGGCTGACGTAGGTCACGCGGCCGTCCGCCTGTGTGACGAAGATCATTTCGATATATCCGAGAGCCGAATGGTCGGTTGTCGGACCGTAACCTGTATAAAAAATTAGCTTCGTCCAGAAGTTGACAGGCGCTTTCTGAGACACTTTCTCCGCGAGGGGCCTCGGCACCACCATGAACGGGGGGCGATCCCGCAGGCAGGCGGCGTTTCGGAAAACCGCTTAGGCGTACGGCGTACCCCTCGGACAGTTCTTAGCGGGTGTGCCCTCGGCAGTATCGATGGCAAGGGAGGACGAGTGCGAATGACCGCTTCCGGGACGCACCGACGGCGGCCCAAGCGGCTGGTATGGGTCGGAAGACACCTTTCGAATGCCCAAGCTGGTGAGTTCAAACCCTTAGGGTGGCCCGACCGTGTCGGCGGCAAATGCCTTTCGAGATCCCAACGGCCTCGGTTGGCCAATGGTGCTATCCCGCGCCGTCTGCCGTTCCATCTCGGAGTTCAGTTCAGCACCAAGAAGGACGATGACTATCGAGATCCAGATCCAGGACATAAAGCCAATGCCAGCTCCGAGAGAGCCATAAATACGGTTATAGCTATCGAAGGTTACGACATACCAAGAGAATGCGGCCGAGGCGCCTACCCATCCAATCGCGGCAACGGCACTACCCCAACTGACCCATCTCCACTTTGCCTCACGGCGGCTTGGGCCGTATCGATAAACAAGCGAAAGGCCGAGGCTAACAAGGAAGATCAGAGCTGGCCAACGCATGATCCGGATCACTGTGTCCGTTCGTGCACCAAAGCCGATCTCGTTCAGCAGAATGGGAACGCCCACCACGATGCCGATAGCGGCCACTGTGACGATGGCTCCGGTCGTCGTGAACAGGAAGGTGGTCGCGTAGACACGCAATAAGGCTCGCTTCTCGCGCTCCCGATAGATGACGTTCAGTGCGTCGAAGAGGGCGACAACCCCTGAGTTGGCGCTCCAAAAGGCGATGAGGAAGCTGAGCAGTGAGGCCGTGCTGAGGGTCCCTGTGCCCTGTTGGGCAACGTGCTGAAGCTGAGCCGAAATCAGATCGAGAACGCCGTCGGGTAGGACCCCTATGAGCACGCTCAAGTGCTGGCCAATGACAGCAGGATCTGCGAACAAGCTGTAGAGTGATACGATCGTCGCGATGCCTGGGAACGTGGATAGAAGGGCGAAGAAGGCAACGCCACCAGCCGTTGACAGAACACGGTCGCGAGGGACCGCCCAGAAGACCCTCTTGAGAATGTCCCGCCATCCAGCGGGAGGTATTTCAGACGGCTGAGCCGCAGAGCGGCCATGGCCAAGCTCACGAGCCCGCTCTTTCGCTATCCTGATTGTTTCCTCATCGGGAGCGCGCGTGCTGACCGAACGCCAATCGTCACCGTCTGCCTCTTCTCGATTCATGAGATGGCTCACAGTGCGAAAGCGGGCTCTATGTCGAGCTTAGCCACCTTCCCCTCAATGGGCCAATAGGCCCATAGCTCGAGGTTCCCGTGTGCCTATGGCTGATGGATCTTACCTGGGAGCGCGGACCGCTCAAGAACGCTTGAGGCGGAAGGCTTCTCCACCAACGGGCGTGATGACGTCGTTCAAGCAGCAACACCGTGACTGAACGGCATGCCCATCTTGGCACCTAGCTGATTGGATGGACGGCATTTCATATTCGAGACAAGTCCGCTCCCGACCCTCTGCCGACCGCGCAGATGTCCGCATCCCGGCCGCATGTCCGACGGTGGGTTATGACTGCAGCGGGTGGTTTCCTGCGCGTCGGCTCTGGGCGCTTGCCGCCCCATAATCGGACATGGTCGTCAGCGAAACCAAGCGATGCTGCCACCGGTCGCTTGTCGTCCGCCCGTCGACCCTGTCTTTGACGTTTGGGTGGCGTCGAGGACTGGGGATTCGATCACGCGATGGTGCCGCCGCCGTCGACACGGACGTTCGACCCCGTCGCGAACGGAGTGGTTGCGAGGAACATCACCGCGTTGGCGATGTCCTCGGACTGGCCCACACGCCGCGCAGGCAGCCTCTCGGCCGCGCCGGCATACATGGCCGCCCGGTCCTTCTCCGGCATGCGCGACCAGAGCGGCGTCTCGATCAGGCCGGGCGAGACGGTGTTGACCCGGGTGGGCGCGAGTTCGAGCGCCAGCCCGCGGGCGAGGCTCTCCAGCGCCGCGTTGATCGCGCCCTGGAGCGGAGCGGCGGCCTGGGGCCGCTCGCTCATGAAGCCCGAGATGAAGGTCAGCGTGCCACCCTCCCTGATCCGCATGAACCGGGCGATCCGGTAGGCTCCCCAGAACTTGCTCTCCACGGCCGCCTTCGCGGCATCGAGGTCTAACTGCCGGACGGGGCCCCGCGCCGTCTCGGCCGCCGAGACCGCGATGTGGTCCCAGGGCGCCTGATCGGCGAAGAAGCGCTCGCTACCCTCGGCCTCGCCGGTGTCCAGCACGGCGGCGCTGGCGCCGGTCCCGAGCGTGCCGATGGCGTCGTCCAGCTTTTCCCTGGAGCGGGAGGCGACCGTGACCTCGGCGCCGGCCGCGAGGGCCGCCGCCGCGATGGCCAGGCCGATCCCGGAACTCCCGCCGACGACGAGGAAGCGTTGGCCTTTCAGCGTCTGCGTCGTCATCGGCGTCCCCCCGTTCCGTGGATCGGTTTGCGTGTCGTCGGTCACCCTGAAGTGGCTCAGCTCTTCGGGGTGTACAGGGCCTCGACTTCCCAGGCGCCCTTCGGCTGGCTGTGGAGCTGCCAGAAGTGCTCGGCGACCGCGTTGGCGTCTTCGGCGGTGGTGACGAAGCCCGCGACCGTCACGGTGGCGACGTGTACGCCCTTCTCCTTGAACGGCTCGAAGATGCCCTGAGCCAGGGCGCGGATGCCGGCCTTGCCGATGCTGAGCGAGAGGTACTCGGGATGCGGCTGCAACCCGAAGCCGCCGCCCGTGAACAGGACCGAGCCCGATCCGCGCTGGAGCATCTTCGGCGCTGCGGCCTGGGCGGCGACGGCGGCACCGCCGATGTTGACGGCGAGGTCGGTGTTGAAGCTGTCGCGCGGCTGGTCGGCCAGCGTCTGGTTGCGCATCGAGGCGGCGTTGAAGTGCAGCACATCGATGCCGCCGAAGTCGCGCTCGACGCCCTCGACGAGCTTCGCGACGCTGGCGGGGTCAGCGGCATCCACGGTGCGGACGTCAACCTTGTGGCCCTTGGCCTTGAGCTGCTCGGCGAGGTCCCTCACCTTGCCCTCGTCGCGGGCGCTCAGGACGACCTGGAAGCCCTCGCGGGCGAAGCGCTCCGCGGTCGCGAGACCCATGCCTGGGCCGGAACCGATGCTGAGGAAGGTGCTCATCGTTTGTGTCTCCTCGACGTTTCGATGCACCCGATGTACGCCTTGCACCTGGTCGGATTAATCCGGCCTCCTCGCATTTCACTCGTGCAGGTCATGCAGGAATTGCCGGATCAAATCAGCTTGGACGAGCTGGCTGCCTTCGTAGCGGTCGCTGAGGCGGGCAGCTTCGCCAAGGCCGCGGAGGCGCTCGGCCGGGACGCCTCAGTGCTGTCGCGGCGCGTTAGCCAAGTCGAGCAACGCCTCGGGGTCCGCCTGCTGTCGCGCACCACGCGGCGCGTGGCGCTCACGGAGGTCGGCGCGACCTACTGTAGGCGCGTCCAGGCGCTGCTTGAGGAGCTGGCGAGCGCGAGCCGGGAGGCCAGCGACCATGCTGCCAGCCCGCAGGGACTCGTACGGGTCTCCCTGCCGCTGACCTTCGGACGCCAGTGGGTCTCGCCACTGCTGCCCGGCTTCCTCGCACGTCACCCGCTGATCCGGCTGGACCTGCGGTTCACCGACCGCTTCGTCGACCTCGTCGCCGAAGGCATCGACGTCTCGATCCGGGTCGCGGCGGGTAAGCCGCGCGACAGCAGCCTGACCACTCGCAAGATCGCGATCTACCGGAACGTGCTGGTGGCCTCGCCGGGCTACCTGGCCAAGCGGGGCAACCCGGCTACGCCCGCCGACCTCGCCGGCCATGCCTGCCTGGGCTTCACCGGCTACGCCGCCTGGCCCGACTGGCCGCTGACGAAGGGCGGCCGGCGACAGACGGTGCGCCCCGACTGCACGCTCGTCGCGGACCACTCGGAGGTTCTGCTCGCCGCGGCGGTCGAGGGTGCCGGCATCACCTTCACGGCCGACTGGCTGGCTGGACCGGCCCTGCGCGATGGCAGTCTGGTCGAGGTGCTGCCGGGTTGGGGCGGACGCGAGGACGGCGGCGTCTACGCCGTGATGCCACCGGGCCGCTTGGTGCCTGCGAAGACGCGCCTGTTCGTCGATGAAGTCGCCTCAGCCATCAAGGCGGGGTGGGTGCGCTGAGTTGCCCTCGCTGTGCATCCTGCACGTCCGCTTCGGAGAAGAGCACAGAGCCCGTTCTGCGTCTGGGTTGGGTCGGGTGCGGTACAGCCGCTTGGGGAAGGCTTCCGCCGGTCCGCTTCCGAGCAGCAACGGACAGAAGCGGACCTTGTATCTTCTGCCGCCTCCGACCGTCGACCGGCGCAGATCTAGCTCATTCAGTCGAACGACGCTCGATCCATTTGCTCACGGGCTATCAGCGCGCTCACGATCCCTCATGGTTGGTCGTAGCCCCACCCGTGGCCTGTTGGATGGCCAAGGCAATCTCCTCCTCACTGCGTCCCCCGCTAACGGCGAAGCGGCCTCCGAAGACAAAGTGAGGGACCGACCTGACCCCGGCGGCTGCCGACCGGGCCGCCTCCTGCTCGACGCGTCGGTGCTGCGCGGGATCGAGCGCCAGCGCGCGGGCTTCCTGACGCTCGAACCCGTAGGCCACGGCGATATCGGCGAGGATATCGGCGTCCGAGATGTTCTTGGCTTCGAGGAAATGGGCACCGGTAATCGCGACTGCGAGCCGGTGCTGCGTACCGCGTTCCCGCGCCGCGAGGATCAGCCCGTGCGCCGCCTGCGTCCTGTAGGTCCAGGCTTGGCGGCTCAGGTCTAGGTCGAGGCCGGACGCCCGCGCCTCCGCCTCGGGCCGGGCGAACGACACCTTCGGGTCGGTCACGCCATAGCGCGAGCGGAGAAGGTCGGGAATGTGCAGGCCCTCCGCGGGCGCATCGGGAAGCAGGAGGACCGGATGCTGACGGATGTCCACGTCGAGCTCGGGGAAACGCTCCGCCAGGATCTTGTCGAGACGATGGTGTCCGATGATGCACCAGGGACAAGTAACCTCGGTGTAAAGTTCGATTGGCAGCGTCATGGCATCACCCTGATCGGGCCGACGGGACTGGGGACCACTCAGATCACGCATGCAGCGTTTCCAGGACCGAGCGGACCCGGCCTGCGGTGACGTCGATGGCGGCCCGGGCCGCCTCCGGCCCGAAGACGGTGCCTTCCACCCGGACGAGTTCGACGTCGGTCAGTCCGATGAAGCCCAGCAGGTGGTGCAGATATCCGGTCTGGAAATCGAAGGGGGCCCATTCGCCTTCGGAGAAGACGCCGCCTGCGGCGGCAACGAGATAGACCTTCTTGCCGGTCAGGAAGCCTCGCGGCCTGCCGCCTTCGCCGTAACCGAAGGTCACGCCCGGCCAAGTGATGTGATCGAACCAGGCCTTGAGCTGCGACGGCGGGCCGAAATTGATCATGCCAGAGCCCAGGACGATCGAGTCGGCGGCCTTCACCTCATCGACAAGCTCCTGGGCAAGGCGGACCGCCTCGGCCTGCTCGGGCGTTCGCTCCTCGGGGGGCGCGACACGGCCTTGGATATAGGCCTGTCCGATATGCGGCAGCGGGGCGGCCGCGAGATCGCGGATCGAGAGGGTGCCGCCTGTGCGAACCATCAAGCCTTCGGCGATCTCGGTCGCGAAGCGGGTGGAGAGGCTATCGGCGCCACGGGGGCTCGACGTGACAAGGAGTATGGAGGCCATCGTTGCTCCGACACGACTAGGACGGTAATTTATTGTTACCGACCCTATTAAAGTGCCTGCTCCGACCCTCGCAAGAAGGCATTCCTATGACACTTGGTGACATCGATTTTCCTACCCCCGGCGAAGGTGACGATTGCCGGGTGGTGCGCGAAATCCTCGATCTCGTCGCCGACAAATGGAGCCTGTATGTCATCGCCACGCTCAAGGATGGACCGGTTCGGTTCAATGAGCTGCGGCGTCGGATCGACGGGATCTCGCAACGGATGCTGACGATCACCTTGCGCGGACTGGAACGCGACGGTTTGGTCAAACGGACACTATTCGCGACTATTCCGCCGCGCGTGGATTATGAGTTGACGGATATGGGGCGGACCCTGTTCGCTCCAGTTATGGCCCTCGTAACTTGGGCGAACACCAACCAGGGCAGCATCCAACGCGCCCGGGTCCGATATGATGAAAGCCAGGGCGCGCGCGCGGGACAGCCCGCGCAGTAGCCTGACGCTGACGGCGGCTTCGTCTTTGTTCTTGGGCGAGCCACGCCATCAAGCTGCGCCCTACACCACCAAGAAGTGGCTGCTTTTGGGTTGCACGGACGGCGACCTGGATGTCTGTGTTGGGTCGATTGCGGATCGACCGCTTCCGGCTCAAGGGCCGAGGTCCCTTCGCCATCCTCCGCGGTCACTTACGCAAGTGCACCTCTCGAATATAAAACAATCCTTGTATTTTTCATGATTTCGAGCTGGCGTGATTGCGAAAATAATATTGCAATATCTTATCTTTGTTCGAATATCGGCCAGATTTGCCTCGTGATATAATTGCGCGATCTTATCTGTTAATTTGGAAAAGGTGCGTTTTTGCTGTAGGAAAGGCAATCTGTAGCTAAGGAAGCCCCTGTGTCCCATCCCGATCTGAGGCTTGTCGAGGCTGTTGATAGTCCGGGAGATGAGGTGCTCCTACGACATGCAAACACGTCGATTTCTGTTCGGGACAAGGCCGTAGCTTCGCATGCGGAGCTCGGCAATAATGCCAGCATCGCCTTCCCAAGCATGGTCGCGACTGAACAAAGTCGTCTGTTCGAAGCCGCTTTGCAGAACATGATCCAGGGCTTGTGCATGTTCGATGCGCAGGGCCGCCTCGTCGTGTCGAACAGGCGCTATCGCGACATCTTCGGCATCCCGCAGGACATGATCCTCACGGGCATGACCCAGCACGATATCTGTGCCTCTTTGGTTGCGCGGGGCCTCTACTCGCCGGGACTCAGTCTCGAGGAGATCGAGCGCAGCACCCAGGACGCGCTGCAATCGATCGAGCCCGCGCCGATCACGCGCGAACTCACCAACGGACGCACGCTGGCGATCAACTATCGCGTCATGAACGGCGGCGGCTGGGTCTCGACCTTCGAGGATATCACCGAGCAGCGGCGGAGCGCGGAGCGCATCGCCTACTTGGCCCACCACGACGCCCTGACCGACCTTGCCAACATCCGGTCGATGCGCCAGGGCTACCGCGACCTAGTCGAGGCGCGGGACGACGAACAGCCGCTGCTAGCGATGTTCTACATCGACCTCGACCGCTTCAAATTCGTCAACGACACCTACGGGCACGCGGCCGGCGACGAGCTCCTGCAGGAGGTCGCCGCGCGGCTGCGGAGGAACACGCGGCGGGGCGACGTCGTGGGCCGCCTCGGCGGCGACGAGTTCGCGCTCGTGCAGCGCGTGAGTGTCGGTGCCGCTGCGACATCGACCGCCCAGCGCCTCGTCAACGTCCTGTCGGAGCCGTTCGATCTCGCGTGCGGCCGCGTCCATACCGGCGCCAGCATCGGCCTCGCGATCCGCGCGGTCCAGGACCTGGACATGGACCCGCTGCTGCACGATGCCGACCTCGCCCTGCGCCATTCGAAGACCGAGGGGCGCGGCATCGTCAGCGTCTTCGAAGCCAGCATGTCGGAGGCCTTCGAGGCGCGTCGGCAGATCGAAGCCGACCTCCAGGCCGCGCTGACGGCGGAGCAGTTCGAGTTGCACTACCAGACCCTCGTCGATGCCCGAGACGGACACGTCGCCTGCGTCGAGGCGCTGGTGCGCTGGTGCCATCCCACACGCGGCCTGCTCCCACCGCTGTCCTTCATTCCCCTGGCGGAGGAATCCGGCCTCATCCTGCCCCTCGGCCGCTGGATCCTGAAGCGGGCCTGCCTGGATGCCTTGGCGTGGCCCGAGACCGTCGATGTCGCCGTCAACGTCTCCAGCGTCCAGATGCGTCAGAAGGGTTTCGGCGCGGAGGTGCTTGCGGTATAGGCGGAGACCGGCCTGGCCCCCGCGCGGTTGGAGATCGAGATCACCGAGACCGCGCTGCTGGAGGAGAGCGAGGCGACCCGGGACAATCTCGCCGCGCTCAACGGCGCCGGCATCCGGATCGCCATGGACGATTTCGGCACCGGCTACTCGTCTCTGAGCTACCTGCGCCGGTTCCCGATCGACAAGATCAAGATCGACCGCTCGTTCATGAGCGAGGCCGAGACAAGCCCCGACGCGCGCGCCATCATCCGGGCCGTGGCCGGCCTGGGCGTCAGCCTGGGCATCACCACGGTGGTCGAGGGCATCGAGACGGCGCAGCAGCTGGAACTCGCCCGGGCCGAGGGCGTCGGGCAGGTCCAGGGCTACCTCCTGAGCCGGCCGCAGCCGCACGCGGCGCTGTCGAGAACAGGTCTTCCGAAGCACGTCTGGTGAGCCGTGCGGTCATCATCGAGACCGCAAAGGCCTAAATGGGCGGGAACGGCGCGGCCCCCGCTGAGAAGGTCAATACCGAAGCCGCCGTGCTAGGCGCCGTCCGGATCGAAGGCAATTATCACCGGCCGGAACGCGTTGACGAGATCGGCGTCTAACCGGCCGGTCATCGATTGCACGATGCTGTAAGCCTCTCGACCCGTCATCGCCGGCCGGTACGGGCGCCGCTCGATGAGCGCACCGTAGATGTCGCAGATCGTCACCAGCCGCACCAGGTCGGGGATCTCCGGTGCCCTCAGGCCGTCCGGGTAGCCTGAGCCGTCGAGCATCTCGTGATGCGACCGCACGACCTGCAACACCTCCTGCGAGAAGCCGCTGTCCACCAACATCTCGTAGCCGATGGCCGCGTGCATGCGCATCACCGTCATCTCCGGCTCGGTCAGTCGACCCGGCTTGTTGAGGATCGACAGGGGAATCTTCGTCTTCCCGACATCGTGCACCAGAGCCGCCTTTGTCAGCCTGGAGCTGTCAAAATCATGGAGCCCCAACTCGATCGCAAACGCGGCAGAGAGGCCGGCGACGATCAGGCAGTGCTGCTGCGTTGCCTCGTCGAAGCGCCGTACGGCGCTGATCCAATCGCGGATGCCGCATTGCTGTACCGCGCGCATGACCAGTTCGGCGCCGGTGCTCGCTAGCTCCGGCGTGACCGCCCGGCCGGAGAAGAAGGTCTGAACGAAGAAGAGCCGTGCTGCGGCCGCCAGCTCCGTCGCGATAGCAGAGCCACCCTGATCCTGAAGCTGCTCGATCGTCTCTCGCATCAGCTCGATCGCCGATGTGGCTGAGAGAGTATCGTCGGCACCGAGCAGCCGCGCCTGTGCCTCGGCACGAGCGGCGTTGCCGTGGATCAGGAACAGGAACGGCGCGCCCGCTGCGCGTACCGGCTTCAGAAGCCGTTTGAAGCGCACGGTCGCGTCCGAGGTGAGCTGTGCCACGTCGCCTATGATCAGGTCGGGCACAACTGCCGATTCCACTTCGGCGTAGAGGTCGTGGATCGAGCAGTGTCGTGTCGAACCGAGGTCACGGGCGAGGCGCCCGGACCGGGACAAATCGTCGGAGATCAACAACACTGCGCCCATGTGCTTCCCCCTCGCAAACGCTGGGATTGTCAGGCGTTGGCCGGAAACCGCTGTGCCGTACCGGCGAGCCTCTCGACCGCACCGACGAGGCACCGCAGCGCTTCACACGTTGCCGGATCCAACAGGCCGACCTCGGTCAGCGATCGATCCAGCCCGTCGAGGGCACCCTGGAACGCACGGCTCAGCTCCAGGAGCCTCTCACTGCCTGCATGGATGTGCGGCACCCGCGAGCCGAGATGCTCCCCGCGCGCGTGTGCGGCTGCCAGATCGGCACTCAGGCGCCCAAACTGGCTCAAGCTGGAAGGCCGGATCGGAAGGAGGCAGACGTCAGTCATGGCGTTTATAGCCTAAAAGTGAGAGGGGGCGTTTGACTGTCGCGCCGGCTTGCCCACACCGGCTCGACGGCCTGAACGCGGCAGACGGGATGCGGTCGCCATTCGCTCCGATGATCGGTGGCGCTCTTGCGAGATCGTCGGGCGAAGCGAAGGTCTGGATCGTATGTGTCAGCCGACGCCGCGCGCGGCTTCCCGAACCTGGCGGGTGGCCGCGTCGACCTGCTCGTTGGCCCGCGCGATCGCCGCCATGCCGCCCGCAATGGTCCCGACCCCGCGGGAGGCCGTGTGCATGCTGCCGGAGATCTCCTGGGTCACCGCCGACTGCTCCTCCACGGCCGCCGCGATCGCCGCCGAGATCTCGTCGAGCGCCCGGATCGTGCCCTGGATCGAGCCGATCGCCGACACCGCCTCGCGCGTGGTGGCCTGCGTCGTGGTGATCTGGTCGCGGATCTGATCCGTGGCCCTGGCGGTCTGCTCGGCCAGCGCCTTCACCTCCGACGCCACGACCGCGAAGCCCTTGCCGGCGAGCCCCGCCCGGGCCGCCTCGATCGTGGCGTTGAGCGCGAGCAGGTTGGTCTGGGCCGCGATGCCCTGGATCATGGTCACGACGTCGCCGATCTGCGCCGCCTGCCCGCTCAAGCCCTCGACGATGGTGCTGGTGTGCCGGGCCTGCTCGACGGCCTCGCCGGCCATCCGCGCCGCGTGGCTGACCTGCTGGCTGATCTCCCCCACCGAGGCCGACAGTTCCTCGGCGCCCGAGGCCACGCTCTGGATATCGCCGGACACCCGCCCGGCGAGGTCGACGGCCTCCGCGGTCCGGCGGCTGGCGCCCTCGACGGCGGTGCCGATCGCGTCGAGGTCGACGCCGATCGCCCGCTGCGCCGCGACGCGCCGGTGGCGCTCCTGGACCTGCGCGGTGATGTCGGCGGCGAACTTGACGACCTTGAGGACGCAGCCGCTGGCGTCGAGGATCGGGTTGTAGGTCGCCTG